>JANOQP010000672.1:0-2756 GCA_031414895.1 Saprospirales bacterium | reverse complement strand
GAGCGATTGCATCATCCGCCGGAAACTTTGCGACGGCACGATCGGGAAAATGACGCGGCATTTTTCTGCCAGTTCGGCCATGTCGTTGATGGCCCGGACGCGCGGGTGCATCGCCACGCCGAGGTGCTCGCGGCGGCTGTTTATTTCGTCCGCAATCTCGGCGCGGCGCGAAAAAAGGAGGACATCGCCGTTCAGGGCCAGCAAATTGGCGACCGCCGTGCCGAAACTGCCCGCGCCGACGACGCCGATCGGGGCCGAGGAAGATGTTTCGTTTTGTAAATTTTCAATCGAGGTTTTTGCCACGCGCTTTTTTTGTTTCTAAAAGATACGGAATTATCCACTTTTTGGCATTGAGCGAACTTGGAGGCCAAATGAGGCGGTGACTTTGAGTCACCGCCTCATTTTTCATCCGTCCTTTCACTTGGTCTGGATTGTTCTGAAAAAAATCCGGGGCTGCAAATTTCCAAAAAAAGGGGACAACCGCGGCAGCCCCGTCCGGTTTTGGGTTTTTTACAAAAAAAAACCGGGCAGCCGAATGGAATGTCCACCTTGCGCGTTCGTTGGCGAACTCAAAATCGAACTTTCAGAAAATGGAAATTGGCACCGTCATAAAAAGCACCGGCAGTTGGTACAACGTCCGCCTCGACAGCACCGGCGAGGTTTGGGCCTGCCGGATCATCGGCAAGTTCCGGCTCGATGACCTGCCCGTGACCAATCCCGTGGCCGTCGGCGACCGCGTCGAAATGGTCGCCGAAGGGCCCGCGCAGGGCATGATCAAAAAGATTTTGCCGCGCAAAAACTATGTCGCCCGGCAAAGCCCGCGCATCAAGCACCATGTCCATTTGCTGGCCGCGAATGTCGATCAGGCCGTATTGTTGGTGACGATCGTCGAGCCGATGTTGAAGCCCGGTTTTATCGACCGTTTTTTGTTGATGACCGAGCCGAGGGACATCCCGTTCGTGCTGGTTTTCAACAAAAAAGACCTTTGGGGCGACCATGAAATGGCGGTTTTTGAAAAAATGCGGGCCGTTTATTCAAAAATCGGCTATTCGGTCATCGCCACTTCGACCGAAAACCGGGCCGGGCTGGACGAATTTGGGGCACTTTTAAAAGATAAAACCTCCCTTCTCGGCGGCCAATCGGGCGTCGGAAAATCAAGTTTGGTCAACGCGATCCAGCCGCAGCTCCGTTTGCGGACCGAAGAGGTCAGCGATTATTCGGGAAAAGGGCAGCACACGACGACCTTTGCCGAGATGTTCGAGCTGGGTTTTGGCGGTCGGATCATCGACACGCCGGGCATCAAAACGCTGTCGTTCAATTTTTTGAAACCGATGGACGTGACCCAAAATTTTCGCGAATTCTTCAAAATTTCGGAATCCTGCCGCTTCGGCGGCACCTGTATGCACCGGGGCGAACCGGGCTGTGCGCTGCCCGCCGCGCTCGAATCGGGCGAGGCCAGCGAGCTGCGCTACAAAAATTACCGGCAAATTTTGGAGGATGTCGAGGACCAAAACCACTGGGAGCGAAACCGGGAATTTTAAATGGTCGCTCCAGATTGTTCCAGCGTTCATTTCCCGAATTTCCCATTTCCAACCACCCGCAAAAACCGCTCGTCCTCCCGCAGCGCATCCCAATCCGCGTCATATTTGATGACCCGTTCGTTTTTGAACCCCGATTTTATGGCCGCGTCGAGCCAATCGGTTGCCGCTTTTTTTTGCCCCAAACGGGCGCGGAGCCGGGCGATTGTGTAACAAATATCGGGCTGTTCGGCGGCCGGGTCGAGGAGGTATTCGCGGGTGTATTCGTTGAGCGCGGCCTCGGTGTTGCCCTGCAAAAGTTGTTGCCGCCCCAAGGTTTCGGGCAGCCCGACAACCAATTGCGGTTGCATATAGACGGCTTTTTTCAACAAAATATCTGCCTCCGCGAACCGCCCGGCGAGCGTCCGCAGTTCGGCGAGGATGCAATGGTTCTCAAAATCGAGGCGGTTTGAGTCGGCGATGTTTTCGAGGATTTTCAGGCCGTCGTCGTACCGAAAGTTCATCAAATACGCCCAGATCAGGTTGAAACGGGGCGCAAGTTCGCCCGGTGCGCGGGCCGTCGATCGCTCAAAATGGGCCGTCGCCGTCGCGAGGTTTTTGAGCCAAAGGATGTCCTCTTCCGCTTTTGGCGCGTTTTCGGCCACCTCGAGATAATGCTCGCCGATCAGGTTTTCGACATAGGCCCGCGCCGCGTAGGCCGTGTCGATTTCGAGGACTTTTTCAAAATCGCCAATGTTCCAAGTTTCGTCGGCGAGCTTGTAGAGCCAATCGGCGTTTTGCGGAAAAAGCTCGTGCATCTTTTCATAAAAGGCGGCGATGTTCGGCTGTTTTTGCCCGTTCGCCTCGTTGCGCCAGCGCAAAAGCACCTGTTCCTCCTCGTTGTAGCGGCCCTGTTTGTCAAAAAGGCCGGCCAGCCGATCGAGCGCATTTCGCAGGTCTTGTTCGCCCTCGTGCTCCTCGACAATCTCAAAAAGGACCTCTTCTTCCCGGTCGGGCAGGCCCCAAACATTGTACAGGTCGGCCAATTGGAACTGGTAAAAATTGTCCTCTGGCCTCAATTCGGCAAGTTTCAAAAAAAGGATCTCGGTCTCGCCGTACCGTTTTTGTTGGAAAAGGATGCCGCTCAACCTGCGGTTCGCCTCAAAATGGTCGGGGTCGAGCTTGAGCGCGGCATTGAAACAGGCCTCGGCCTCGGCCAAACGGTCGTTGCAAAAATGG
>JANOQP010000671.1:0-3409 GCA_031414895.1 Saprospirales bacterium | reverse complement strand
ATAAACACGCCCGGCAACGAGGGCGCGCAATCGCTTTCCGCCGACGGAAGCCAGCTTTTTTTCACGGCTTGCAGCCGGAAGGAGGACGGGCTGGGCGGCTGCGACCTGTACTTTTCGGAAAACAGGAACGGCGCATGGTCGCGCCCAAAAAACCTCGGCGCGGTCGTCAACGGCTCCCGCTGGGACTCGCAACCGAGCCTTTCGGCCAATGGCCGGCAACTTTTTTTCTCGTCCGACCGCACCGACGGCTGGGGCGGAAAGGACATTTGGCTTGCCAAAAAGAACCCGGAAGGCACTTGGGACGTGCCGAAAAATATCGGCGGCCCCATCAACACGCTCGGCAACGAGCAGGCCCCGTTCATCCATCCCGACGGGCAGACGCTCTATTTTATGAGCGATTATTTGCCGGGCATGGGAACCGGTGCGGGCGCGACCTACGACCTCTTTGTGTCGCGGAAAAAGGCCGACGGCAATTGGGGCGAACCCGAAAACCTCGGCTACCCGATCAACACGGCGGGCAACGAGGGCGCATTTTATGTGTCGCTCGATGGGAAAACCGCCTTTTTTACGGCGCAAAACAACCCAAAGGGCCTGGGCGGCGACGATATTTTCAGTTTTGACCTGCCCGAAAATTTGCGCCCGCAACCGATGACCTTCGTAAAAGCGCGGGTCTTTGATTTTGAAACACGGCAACCGTTGGCCGCAAAAACGGATTTCATCGACCTCGCCAGCCGCGAAAATTATCTTTCATCCGCCACAAACCCGGACGGTACTTTTTTGGCCTGCCTGCCCGTCGGGAAAAACTTCGCGCTCGAGGTTTCCAAAAAAGGCTACCTTTTTCACAGCGAAAACTTCAACTTGACGGAGGCCAATGCTGCCGGAAAACCTTTTTTGCTCGATATTTTGTTGCAAAAAATCCCGGCTGGCGCGGCGGTTTCGAGCGCAAACCCGGCCCCGTCGGTGGGCAAGCCGATTGTTTTGCGGAACATCTTTTTCGAGACAAACTCGGCTGTCCTCAAACCCGAATCAGCGGGCGAACTCGAACTTTTGAAAACCCTTTTGGACGAAAACCCCGCGCTCAAGATCTGCATCAACGGCCACACGGACGATGTCGGGACGGACGCGGAAAACCAGCTTTTATCTGAAAACCGGGCGCGGGCGGTGCATGATTTTTTGCAAAAAAAAGGGGTCGCGAGCGGGCGGCTGGCCTTTCGTGGCTTCGGGGAAACCGCGCCCTTGGAAACGAACGCGACGCCAGAAGGGCGGGCAGCGAACAGGCGGACGGAGTTTGAGGTGCTTTGAAGGCAAAAGTAAAAAGGCAAAAGGCAAAAGTGGGCAATCCACAATTTTGCCTTTTGGCTTTTAACTTTTGCCCTATTTCCCGCCCTTCCGCAGCATATACCACGACAGTCCGAGCGTAAAAAGCACGCACCCGAGCACCACGCACGGGAAGGCCCAATGGCTTTCCTCCATGCCGTTGGGGATGTTCATGCCGAGGAGCGAGGCGACGAGCGTCGGCACGGCGAGCGCGACAGTAATGACGGTCAGCCGCTGGATGAACTGGTTGAGGTTGTTCGAAATGATGCTCGAATAGGCGTCCATGGTGCCGTTGAGGATGTTCGTGTAGACGTTCGCCATGGAAAGGGCCTGCGCGTTGTCCACGATGATGTCCTCGACGAGGTCGTTGAGATCTTCATCTTTTGCGATGCCGAGGAGGTCGATGCGCTTCATTTTCATCATCAAAAGTTCGTTGAGCGAGAGGCCGTTGACGAAATAGACGAGGCTTTTTTCGATGCTCAAAAGTTGTTTCAGCTCCGAGTTGCGCGACGAGTTTTGGAGCTCTTTTTCGATGAGGTTGCGGCGGATATTGAGTTTTTTTAGGCAGGAAAGATAGCGGTCGACGTTTTTTTCCATGATCTGGAGGACGAACAGTTTTTCGTCGGACGGCTGAAAACCCTTCACTTTGTTCACCAAAAACTGTTCGATGACGGGGCTTTCAAACGCCGAAATGGTGATGACATGCTCGATGGTGATGACGATGCCGATCGGGACGGTCGTATAAATGGCCTCGTCCTCGCGCTCTACGCTTTCGTTCAAAATGGGCGTGGAAAGGAGGATCAACTTGATCTCGTCCTCGCGCTCGAAACGGGGCCGCTCGTCCACGTCGAGCGAGTCGGTCAGGAAGTCGAGCGGGACCTCAAATTGCTCGGCCACCGCCTCCAGCTCGTCGTGCGTGAAAGGGGGCGAAATATTGACCCAGCAGCCCGGTTCGGGCTCGGCCAATCTGATCAGTTTCCGGTTTTCCCGGCTGTAGAATGAGATCACGTCCTGTCGTCTATCAATTTTCCTGATTGGATCCGCAAAATACGGGCCGGGAAATTTTGCAATATCCGGTAATCGTGCGTCGCGCAAAGAACGGCGGTATTGTGGTCTTTCGACAATTTCCGCAGCAAAATCAGGATATCGTCGCTCGTTTCGGGGTCGAGGTTGCCGGTCGGTTCGTCGGCGAGGAGCAGGAGCGGGCGGTTGAGGAGGGCGCGGGCCATGGCGGCGCGGCTCTGTTCGCCGCCGGAAAGCTCGAAGGGCATGGCCATTTTTTTGTCCAAAATGCCAACATCGGCAAGCACTTCCTCGGCGCGGTTTTCGATCTCGGTGCGCGATTTCCAGCCGGTTGCACGGAGGACAAAAGTGAGGTTTTCAAAAACAGAGCGGTCGGTCAGCAGCGCAAAATCCTGAAAAACGATGCCCAGTTTTCGGCGCAGCATCGGCACCGAGTGGCGGTCGAGGCGTTGGAGGTCGAAGCCCGCTGCCTCGCCCGTGCCGCCCGCGAGGGGCAATGCGCCGTAAATTGTTTTAAGCAAAGAGGTCTTGCCGCTGCCCGTTTTGCCGACGAGATAGCTGAACTCGCCCGCATGGAGCGATAGGTCGAGGCCCGTCAGGATGGGTTTTTGGGCCTGTGCGATGGTGGCGTTGGCGAGTTTTAGGATCATGATCGGCAGTTTTTTTGAAATCGGGGCCTACGCTTACTTTTTGCGGGCCGCTTCCCGTGCCAGCGACCTTGTTTGGATGTTCCGCCCCCAACGGATGCCCAACAAAATCAACAGCGCAGTCCCCCCGATGAGGAAGATCAAGGCCAGCACGCCGAAATCGGAACAGGCAATGGTGCACGACAGGGCCACGATCCCGAAGAACAACAGGAGCAGGACCAAGATCATTGCCGTAATCTCGCCACCTTTGGTTGCATCCGCACGGCGCGCCGTTTTTACCTTCACGACCCAGTTTTTGTACTTTTTTTCAATGCCCTTTCGCGTCCAAACGGAGGCTTCGGGCGCCGTTTCCGCCGTCGCGCCCGTGGCGGAATTGAACACAATAGGCACAGCCACCGGGCCGTCGGCGGGCGCATCGAAGG
>JANOQP010000670.1:0-2639 GCA_031414895.1 Saprospirales bacterium | reverse complement strand
ACGCTCTACCCCCTGCTCACCCGCCTAAAAAACGACGGGCTCCTCGATTACTCGTGGCGCGAAAGCAACAGCGGCCCGCCACGGAAGTATTTCAAGATCACCGAAACCGGCAACCAATTTCTTTCAGGACTCAACGACGCTTGGCTAAATCTGGTCCAAGCGGTTTCAAAAACGACTAAAACCATCTCGATACAATGAACAAGATCATGAACATCAACCTCGGCGGCCTCCCGTTGACCATTGACGAGGACGCTTTCAACTACCTCCAAAACTATACCTCCGGCCTCCATCGGGTATTCGCCGCGAGCGAGGGCCGCGAGGAGATCATCGCCGATATCGAGGCGCGTTTGGGCGAACTGATCGTCCAAAAATTGGGCGGCCGCCCCATCGTTTCGATCCGCGAGGTCGAGGCTGCCGTTGAGGTGATGGGCCGCCCCGAACAGCTCGACAACGACCCGTCGAACGACAGCCCATTGGCCTCAACTGGTTCACAGTCAGGTAGTTACGGAAAAAATTTCCAGCCGGGCCGCCGTCTTTTCCGCGACGAACAGGACGCGGTCGTGGCCGGTGTTTGCAGCGGCATCGCCCAATATTTTGGCATCCAGGACCCGCTCTGGGTGCGGCTCGGTTTCGTGCTGATGTCGTTCACCTTTGGCAGTGCGCTGTTTTTGTACGTCATTTTATGGGTCGTTTTGCCGAAGGCCCGAAATGCAGCCGACCGCCTCGCGATGCGCGGCGAACAGATAAACGTGACGAACATTGCCAAAGAAGTGGAGGATGGATTTGACCGCCTCGCCAACCGTATGAGCGACATCGGCGGCGAGGCAAAAAAAAAAGGTGAACAGTTCGTGGACGGCGCGCGCGGTTCGGGGATAGGCTCGCGGATGGCGACTGGCGCGGCGAGCGGTGCGCGCGGTGTCGGGAGCGCGGCCGGCGGACTGGTGCGGATCGCGCTTTTTTTGGTGAAAATGTTCGTCTGGTTCATTCTCGCGACGGTTTTGATCTCGCTGATCGCGGCCTGGATCGGGCTGGTGATGGGCATCATTTGGGGCAAACCGCTGCTCGGCTACGTCAGCCCTTTCTCGGCGGGATGGAGCTATTTAGGGCTGTTGATGTCCTTTTTGGTGCTGGCAATCCCGCTTTTTGGGCTGATTTCGATGTTTTCGCGGCGTTATTTCAAAACGCAAAGCCCCCGTTGGCTCGCGCCGACGCTCGGCGGGGCGTTTGGTTTGAGCCTTTTTGGGCTGCTCGCGATGGTTGGCACCGGGGCCAGCAAGTTCAGCCAGACCGGTTCGGCCACAAAAAATATCGACCTCTCGGCAGTCAAGTCCGACACATTGGTGATCGAAGCGTTGACCGATATTGGCGGCAACCGCATCAAATGGAACTTTGGCCCTCGCGCCGACCGCTATGAAAACGACCGGTACGACGACAACCTCGTGAAACTTTACGACGACCACCTATCGGCCATGGCCATGATCGACCTGCGGGTGAAAAAGACGACCGGCAGCCAATTTGAGCTCCAACAAACCATCCTCGCGCAGGGCGGACGGGTGAACGAGGGCCAAATGACGGCCACGAACGTCCTCTTCCCGATCGAGGTTTTGGACGGAAAGATCATCGTCCCCAATTTCATAAACATCCCAAAAGGGGAAAAATGGAGGGCCCAGCGCATCGAAATGACCCTTTTTGTGCCGATCGGAAAGTATGTAAAGTTTGGCCCGATCGCCAACAATTGGCTCGACGGCGCGGATTACAGCCCGTCCAACCGCAACCGCCATTCGTTCGGCGAGCCAAACCAGCTCTACAAAATGACCGACCGTGGCCTCACCTGCCCCGATTGCCCGATGGAGGGCGAGTACAGCCGCGACGGTTTCGAGCATTTTTCGGAACTCAACATCATCGGCAACATCGATGTCCAGATCATTCAATCCAATGAAAGCGAAGTGCGGCTCGAAGATGAAAAGCTGAACGCAAAATCCGTCAAATTTGAACAGGATGGCGACCGTTTGACCATCAATTGCCAGACACCCGACGGACAAAAACCGCCGCGCCTATTTTTGAAAATGAACAGTTTGCGCGAGCTGTTTGCCGAAAACTGCGCCGCCCTCGACCTCCGCGATTTTGACGAAAACGAGATCGAATTGACCTTGATCAATGTCAAAACCACCCGAGCCGACCTAAAAGCAAACGGTTTGACCATCAAACAATTGGGGAAAAGCGAATTCCAACTGCTCGGAAATTGTCGCGAACTGACGGCCACGTTGAGCGACGGCGCGGTGTTCGATGCGACCAATTTCAGCGCGAGCATCGCCTCCATAAAAGCGACCGGGGCCAGCCGCGCCATCGTCGATGCGGACGAAATTTTTGAGTCAAAACTCGACGGCGGCAGCGAGGTCAAAAACCTCGGCAAGGCCGAAAAGCGAGAGAAAATCGAGCAACAATAATGGAAGTGAATAATTTTTGAAAATAGAAGGCCCGACTGGATTCAGTCGGGCCTTTGTTCAAAAAAAATGAAAAATCGAAACTGTTTAAGTGATTGCTCGAAAATAATCAGGCATTTCACTTTGCCCCGGAGTGGCCGTTGTTCGGCGTCCTCGCCAACAACACGTCCTCGCCAACAACACAATCTTCATTCA
>JANOQP010000669.1:0-3279 GCA_031414895.1 Saprospirales bacterium | reverse complement strand
GCCTGACTGTTGCTCACTTCATTTTTATCTATCAATCCGATAAATTCCTTAATGGTTTTTATTGAAAAATAATCAACTGCACAATCATTGTTTTTCAATAAGGGGAATAAATTATTGACCATAAAATTGGCCACCGGTTTTGGTGAGATCCCGGCATCAATTAGTTTGATAAAATAACTCGCCGTCGCCAATTCTTCGGTCAATAAAACCGCATCCGAAAGATTGATTTTATGAACATCGATCAACCGATTTTCAATGACCCACGGGTTTTCAGGCGCGGCCTTTTTTAGCCTTTCTATCAATGCTGGCTGGACAATGATCGGCGGCAAATCCGGCTCCGGAAAATAGCGGTAATCATGCGCTTCTTCCTTGTCGCGGAGCGGAGCGGTCGTCCCCGAAACGGGGTCAAAAGAACGTGTTTGTTGAATGATTTTTTCGCCGTTTTCGAGCAACGAAATCTGCCGTTCGGCCTCAAAAGCAATCGCTTTCCGCGCAAAGCGCATCGAATTGATGTTCTTCACCTCGCAGCGCGTCCCGAGCGGTTCGCCCGGTTTTCGGACCGAAATATTGACATCGCAGCGCAACGAGCCTTCCTCCATATTGCCGTCCGAAATGCCGAGCCAGCGCACCAAACGACGCATTTCGCCCATAAAAACCGACACTTCCTCGGCAGTTTGGAACTCCGGTTCGGTCACGAGTTCGAGCAAAGGCACGCCCGCACGGTTCAAATCAATGAGGCTAAAATCGTCGCTTTTATCGTGAATGCTTTTGCCAGCATCTTCTTCCATGTGAAAATGATGGATCGCGACCCGCTTTTTTCCGGCGGCCAACCGCAGTTCGATCTCGCCGCCCGTGCAGACCGGGACGCGGTCTTGCGTGGTCTGAAAACCTTTCGGGAGGTCGGCGTAGAAATAGTTTTTCCGGTCAAAAAAATTGGTCAAATTGATGGTCGAACCGAGCGCGAGGCCGAGTTTTATGGCCGATTCGAGCTGTTTTTTATTGAAAAAGGGCAGCGTCCCGGGGTGCGCGAGCGAGATGGCCGAGATGTTCGTGTTGGCCGCCGCACCGAACGCGGTGCTGTCCGCGCAAAAGGCCTTTGACAGCGTGTTCAACTGGATATGTACCTCCAAACCAATGACGGTCTCGTATTTTTTCATAGTCCCTTTCGGGTAAAAGTTGAAATTTTAGGCCACCAATAATTGGGGTTTGGCCCTGTTCGGTCTACTTCTTTTTCTCCTTCGGCAAAACCTTTTCCGCCTCAAAAACCTGCACCGCAAGCGGCGCCAATTTGAACGAAAGGTGCTGTTTTTGCCCGTGCATCTCCCCTTTTTTGGCGGTCAGTTCACCGTTCACGGCCCCAGAACCACCGAATTCCGAGGCATCGGAATTCAGCACCTCGACCCATTTCCCGGCGATCGGAACGCCAGCGGAATAACCTTCCATTGTCCCGACATTGAAATGGCAGACCACCAAAACGGGCTTGTCCGTCGGCCTTCCCTTCCTCAAAAAAATCAAGACACTATTTTCCACGTCGCCGCCCGAGATCCATTCAAAACCGGATTGATCAAAGGCGTTCCAATAGAGCGCGGGCGTTTTTTGGTAGAACAAATTGAGCGCACGGACCCATTTTTGGACGCCCAAATGGAGCGGTTTTTCGAGCAGGCCCCAATCAACGCCCCGGTCGTGGCTCCATTCCTGCACCTGCGCAATCTCGCCGCCCATGAACAAAAGCTGTTGCCCCGGGTGCATCCACATGAAGCCGAAAAGGGCGCGGAGGTTGGCAAATTTTTCCCATTCGTTGCCCGCCATTTTTGTCAGGAGCGAGCCTTTCAAGTGCACCACCTCGTCGTGGCTCAACGGCAGCATGAACCGCTCCGACCAGGCATAAACGAACGAAAAAGTGATGTCCGATTGGTGCCAGCGGCGGAAGTGCATCGGTTTTTCAAAATATTTCAGCGCGTCGTGCATCCAGCCCATCATCCATTTTTGGCCAAAACCGAGGCCGCCATCGAAGGTCGGTTTCGACACGCCCGCGAAGGCCGTGCTTTCCTCGGCGATGGTCTCGATGCCGGGGTGTTCTTTGTAAAGCACCTCGTTGAGCTCTTTGAAAAGGGAAATTGCCTCCAAATTTTCGCGCCCGCCGTGGATGTTCGGGATCCATTGGCCCTCGTTGCGCGAATAATCGCGATAAAGCATCGAGGCCACGGCATCGACGCGGAGGCCGTCGGCGTGGTATTTTTCGATCCAAAAAAGGGCGTTCGAGATCAAAAATGACCGCACCTCGAAGCGCGAATAGTTGAAAATATAGGAGCCCCAATCTTGGTGGAAACCCTCTTTTGGGTCGGCATATTCAAAAAGGTGCGTCCCGTCGAACAGATAAAGCCCGTGGATATCGCCCGGAAAATGGCTCGGCACCCAGTCCAAAAGCACCCCGATGCCCGCCCGGTGGCACTTGTCGATGAGGTACATCAGCTCGTCCGGCGTGCCAAAACGGCTCGACGGCGCAAAAAAACCACAGACCTGATAGCCCCACGAACCGTAAAAAGGGTGCTCCATCACGGGCATCAATTCGAGGTGTGTGAAGCCCATATCGACGCAATAATTGACCAGATCGTCGGCCATTTCGGCATAGCTCAACGACTCCTTGGCGACACCCGCCTTCTTTTTCCACGAACCGGAATGCACCTCATAGACCGAAAATGGCCTCGGTTTCCCCGCGTTTTCGACCCTTTTTTTCAAAAAATCGCCATCCTTCCATTCATGCGTAAAATCCCAGACGACCGAGGCGGTCTGTGGCGGCACTTCCCACGCGAGCGCGAACGGGTCGCCCTTGTCGAGCCGAAAACCGCCGGGCGTGAGGACGTTGTACTTATAAAAATTCCCTTTTTTGACTCCCTGAATAAAGCCCTCCCAGATGCCGGAGCCGTCGCCGCGGGCGATCAGCGGGTGCGCCTTAATGTCAAAATCGTTGAAATTGCCGGCGACGGAAACGGCCCGCGCGTTCGGCGCCCAAACGGCAAAATGCACCCCTTTTTCGCCGCCCAGTTCGATGATATGCGAGCCGAGTTTTTCCCAAAGCCGGTAATGTTTGCCTTGTTTGAACAAATAAATATCGAGATCGGTCAAAAGGGAGTGCGGGCGGACTTTCGGCATTGTTATAGAAGGATTGTTTGGGGGTAAAAAAAGGGAACTTTGGGGAAACAATGGATGAAAACTTGGAGGTGTTTTTGGGGCAAATTTCTTGACACAGCGAGCACTATTTAACTTTTGTGTGCAAAA
>JANOQP010000668.1:0-5524 GCA_031414895.1 Saprospirales bacterium | reverse complement strand
GCGGCGGCCCCGGCATCATGCAAGCTGGCAACCAGGGAGCGAAAGAGGGCGGCGGTGACTCGGTCGGACTCAACATCACGCTGCCTTTCGAGCAGCACAACAACCCATATATCGACGCGGACAAGAGCCTCGACCATCGCTATTTTTTCGTGCGGAAGGTGATGTTCGTCAAATACGCGCAGGGTTTCGTCATCATGCCCGGCGGTTTTGGGACGATGGACGAGATGTTTGAGGTCCTGACCCTTATCCAAACAAAAAAAATCAGCCGCGTACCCATCGTTTTGGTCGGCGTGAAATATTGGCAGGGCCTCGTCGATTGGATCAAATCCTCGATGCTCGAAATGGAGCAAAATATCAACGCCGAGGACCTCAACCTCGTCCCCGTCATGGACGACGCGGACGAGGTCGTGAAATACATCACCGAGTTTTACGCGGGCGATAAAGAGGACAGGCTCACGCCGAACATCCAACTTTGACCATCGTTCACAGGCCACTGGGCAAGATTTTTTTGGGAACCCCGTTTTTCTCCCCAAACCAACCTGATCTTCATGCGCACCACCCCGTTTTTTTCGCTGGCTTTTTTCCTCGCCCTGCCGTTCGCGGGGCTGGACGGATTTTTCCTTTTTGACAAAAAAATTGGAAAAACCGCCGGGCCAGCAATCACCATCCCGCTCGACACGACCCGAAATTTGACGACCATCGCTTTCGGTTCGTGCAACAAAATGGACAAACAGCCCGCCCTTTTTGGCGATATCGCGGCCAACAAACCGGAGCTTTTCATCTGGCTCGGCGACATTATTTACGCCAATACCAGCGACATGAAACGGCTCGAAAATATGTACAAAGCCCTCAAAACCGTCCCTGATTACAAAAAACTCATGGCCACGAGCATGGTTTGCGGCGTTTGGGACGACCACGATTATGCCGATAACGATGCCTGGGGCAATTTCCCGTTCAAAAAAGAGAGCCGCGAAAAGCTCTACGATTTTCTGGAAATTTCAAAAACGAGCTATTTGCGAAAGCGCGAAGGGGCCTATCAAAGCTATATTTTTGGGAAAACGAACCAAAAAGTGCGCGTCATTTTGCTCGATACCCGCTATTTCCGCGACTCGCTCACGCCCGATGAATCGCACCAAAAAAGGTACCTGCCCAACCCGACCGGCACGATGCTCGGCGCGGCACAATGGGCCTGGCTCGAAAAAGAACTGGCCAAAAAGGATGTCGCGATGACCATTTTGGCCAATTCCAACCAAGTGGTCGCCGACGACCATGGCCATGAAAAATGGGGGAACTTCCCGAACGAGCGCAAAAAACTCCTCCAGCTCATCGGGAAAACGAAGCCCAAAAACCTCATTATTTTGAGCGGCGACCGGCACATGGCCGAAATCTCGAAATGCTCCATTCCGGGGCTTTCGTACGCACTCTATGACCTCACCTCGAGCGGCCTGACGCACACGCGCACGATGTCGAGCGAGGAAAACCGCTTCCGGTCGGGCAACCATATGTACGTTTCCAAAAATTTTGGCCTCCTAAAAATTGACTGGACGCTGCCCGAAAAACCCGTCGTCACCTGTCAAATGCGCGGCGAGGGCAACACGGTCTTGGGGGAGGAGAAGATTACTTTTTGAACGGGTTTGATTCTCAAACCCGCGCCAATTTTTCCCCCGCCATTTCCAAAACATCCCCCGTTTTTGCAAAGCAGAGCCGCAGCACGCGGTCGTCTTTTTTTGAGGAAAAAAAGGCGGAAACGGGGATGCTCGCCACGCCAAATTCGCGGGTCAGCCGTTCGGCGAAAACCATGTCCGGTTCGTCCGAGATCGCCGAATAATCAACCGTCTGGAAATAGGTCCCCGCGCAGGGCAGGGGTTTGAACCGCGTTTTTTTCAAAATTTCCACAAAAAAATCGCGCTTCTGCTGGTAAAAACCGGGTAGGCTGCGCCACTCCCTTTCATTTTCCAAAAAATCGGCGAGCGCGGCCTGGATCGGGTGGTTGCCCGAAAAAACATTGAACTGGTGCACCTTCCGAAATTCGGCGGTCAAGTTCGGCGGCGCGACCACATAGCCCGTTTTCCAGCCCGTCGAATGATAGGTTTTCCCAAAAGACGAGACGGCAAAACTCCTTTCGCGCAGCGCGGGGAAATCCCAAATGCCCAAATGTTTTTCGCCGTCAAAAACGAGGTGCTCATAAACCTCATCGCTCAAAATGAGGATGTCCGTGTTTTCGACCAAATTCGCAAGTGCCTGAAAATCAGCGGGTTGGAGGCATTTTGCGGTCGGGTTGTTCGGCGTGTTGATGATGATCAGGCGCGTTTTTTTTGAGATCAACTGCCCAAATTTTTCCCAATCAATCAAATAACCCGGCGCGGAAAGTTCATGGACAACCGGGATGCCGCCCGCCAATTCGACCGACGGGCGATAAGAATCGTAGGCCGGTTCGATAAAAACCACTTCGTCGCCCGCGTGGACGACCGCCGCGATGATGCAAAAAAGGGCCTGCGTCGCGCCCGCCGTGACCGTGATCTCGGTTTCCGGGTTGAACGAAACACCATGAATGGTTTCGATTTTTTGGGCAATTTTTTCGCGCAGCGACATCGCCCCGGGCATCGGCGCGTATTGGTTGAAACCGCCCCTTATCTTTTCGGAGACCAAGTTTTGCAGCCGCTGATCGGGGTCGAAATTTGGGAAGCCCTGCCCCAAATTGACCGCCCCGTGTTTCGCGGCGAGCGCGGACATGACGGCGAAAATGCTCGTCCCGGTGTTAGGGAGTTTTGATCGGAGTGCTTTCATTGTTTTCGTAAATAATTGACCATCAACTAGTTATGTGAATTTTTAATCGTCTAATCCGTCCGTCGTTAGCCGTTGGCCGTCCGCCGTCTGCCGTCTGCCGTTTTATCCCAAATCGCGGCAAGCGCGATACAAATCCTTCCATTCCGTGCGCTCTTTCACAATCGTTTCGAGGTATTCCGACCAAGCAACTTGGTCGGCGACGGGGTCTTTGACAATCGAACCGACGAGACCCGCCGCGAGGTCGTGCGCGTTGATTTTCCCATCGCCAAAATGAGCTGCGAGCGATTGCCCGTGCGTGATGACCGAGATGGCCTCGGCGGTCGAAAGGGTGGCGGTCGGGCTTTTGAGTTTCAGGCGGCCGTCCTCGGTCTTGCCGCTGCGGAGTTCGCGGAAAATGGTCACGAGGCGGCGGATCTCTTTTTCGGCGGATGGTTCGGTGGGGAGGTCAAGGCTTTTTCCGAGCCTTTCGACGCGGTTCTTGACGATCTCTACCTCGGCTTCGAGGCTCGCCGGAAGCGGCAGGACGACCGTGTTGAAACGCCGCCGGAGCGCGCTCGAAAGTTCGTTCACCCCTTTGTCGCGGTCGTTGGCGGTGGCGATGACGTTGAACCCGCGCACGGCGGAAACCTCCGTGCCAAGCTCCGGGACGGGCAATATTTTTTCGGAAAGCAGGGTGATCAGCGTGTCCTGAACGTCGCTCGGGATGCGCGTCAGTTCTTCGACCCGCGCGATTTTGCCAAGCCGCATCGCATTCATCATCGGGCTGGCGACGAGTGCGTTTTCCGACGGGCCTTCGGCGAGGAGCCGCGCATAGTTCCAA
Organism: Saprospirales bacterium; assembly: GCA_031414895.1. Lineage (GTDB taxonomy): Bacteria > Bacteroidota > Bacteroidia > Chitinophagales > Saprospiraceae > JANOQP01. Next base: position 1,917 of record JANOQP010000668.1, on the reverse strand, counting down.
CCATAGCGCAATTGGTCTTCGCTCATGCCCGCGGTGCCTTGCACGAGCATGGTCGAATCGCCGGAAATGGCCGCCGCGAGGTGCTCGCTGACCCAGGTTTTGGCCGTGCCGGGGATGCCGAGGAGGAGGAGTGCGCGGTCGGTGGCGAGGGTGGCGATGGCAATCTCGATGAGGCGGCGGTTGCCAAAATATTTCGGCTCAATCTCTTGCCCCTCTATTTTTCCGCCCATCAAATAGGTCAGGACCGCCCACGGCGAAAGCTGCCAATTGGCCGGGCGCGGTTTTTCGTCGTGCTTTTTCAAAAAATCCAGCTCCTGCGAATAGGCTTGTTCGGCGTGCGGGCGGATGATGTTTTGGGCGGGAGCGGCCATCTTTTTTTTTGGTGAAATTAGGCGACGCGGGGTTTTGGCGAAATGTTGCACAAGAAATTACCATGCTTGCCCATAAAAATCCCGTTTGTGGTTTTTGCCATGCTTTTTCAAAATGGGAAAACTGATTGCAACGCCCATATCGGCTCGCTGCGCAAATCCCGTAATTTTGCACAATCAATGCCCAAGAAGTTGCAGTCGTTGGAAGCATTTTTTGCCGTAAAAACAAAACAAATACTTTTTCTAAATCATTGACAACCAATTGTTTATAAACAAAAAAATCGCTCAATCGCCGTCACCGCCACCGCGGTTTTTGGCAATGGAAAATCCAAAATCCGGCGCATATATTGCACTATCAAACCGTTGAGAAACGGCAACCGATTTTTTGACAGCGACCATGTTAATCAGCCTTTCTATCCCCCGCCTTTTCATTGATCATTTTTTTTCGCACACCAAAAACACGTGTCTGATGGAAAAGGCGTCCAACCTGAACCTTGCGGCCAACCAAGCGTTCGCCGCGTTCACCAGCAAGCCCGGCAGCCCATCGCCGGAGCTGCTCTCGCCCGCCAACCTATGCCTCGTCAAAGGCGGCAGTTGCGGCGGCAGTGCCCTCACTTCCGGCGACAAACGCCGGCGGCGAACGGGGGGGTGAACAAAACCCAAGTCCCCGGCCCGTTTATCGGGCCGGTTCACGAACGCGGCGGCACGGAATCATCTCCGGGCTGCCGCGTTTTTTTTAATCTTGCGCCATTTATGCGTCGTTTTTGGCTAATTTCATGGTTTTTCCTACCCTTTTCGTGCTTGCCCAATGAGCCGGGCAAACTGCTTTTTGCCCAAATCGCCCAAAACCCGACCGACAGCCTCCAATATTTTATTGAAAAAAAAGATGCCCTGAACGTCCTCAAACAGGCCAATCGCCTTGTGCAGGAATCCCCCGCCCGCGCCCGTTTTGGATTCGACAAGGCGCACCAAATAGCCCGCGCAGATGGAAATGCTTCGCTCGTTTCGGCGGTTTTCCGCGATGCCGGATTGTTTTTTGAGGATTTGGGGCGGCTCGATTCGGCCAGTTTTTTTTATGAAAAGTCGCGCGAGCTCGCCGATTCGCTCGGCAACCGCGACGCGCAATTGACCATTTACAACGACCTCGCCATCCTTTGCCGAAAAATGGAGCGGTTCAAAATATCGAAAAAATACCACCTCGCGGCGCTCGAACTTGCCCGGCAAGTGGGCGACGAGGAGATGGTCGAGTTCAGTTGGCACGGCCTCGGCGCACTTTACGAGGTCGTCGGCGACTCGACCCAGGCACTGTTTTTTTATGAGGAATCGCAAAAAACGGCCAAAAAACGGGGCAATATCAGCGGACAATTGATCACCCTGCAAAACCTCGCACGCACTTACGCGGGTCTCCGCCGCCAGACAGAGGCTGAAGCGAACATCCAAAAAGCGATCAAGCTCGGCCAAAACCAGCCCGATACGCTCGAATACGCCAACGTCCTGACCATCGCGGGCGACATAGACGATCTGGTCGATCCGGGCGGACCCGTCCTCG
>JANOQP010000667.1:0-3866 GCA_031414895.1 Saprospirales bacterium | reverse complement strand
CCGTTGGGCGGGCGTGGCGCATAAGAATTTCGTCCGTTTTTTTTGAAAATTTTTTTCGGTGCCCGCTGGTTTTTTGCCCCTCGGGCACCGCTTTTTTTGGGCGGTTTTTTGGAGGAAAAACCTATTTTTGTGGAAATTTTTTGACCGATGACCGCTATTGCCGCGAAAGCAGAAATTTACAATGCGCCCGATTTCCCGGCCCATGTCCGCGATTTGCAGGACATGCTCGAGGCGGAGCGCAAAAAACGCAACGCTTTTTACGAATGGGTCGAGCCGGACATGAAGGCCGAGTTCATCAATGGCGAGATCATTGAGAACTCGCCGGCGGCGAACGAGCATTCCGCTGCCGTGACCCATCTCCTTTCCACGACCCATATCCATACCGTACTTGGTGATTTGGGCGATGTCAGGTCGGAGAAGGCCATGATTTCGCTCACCCGGAACGATTACGAGCCGGATATCGCCTTTTGGAAAAAGAAAAAATCGGACGAGTTCAAACAGGGGCAGATGCATTTCCCGGCACCCGATTTGGTGATCGAGATTTTGTCAAAAAGCACAAAAGGGCGCGACAAGGGCGTGAAATTCGACGATTACGCACTGCACGGCATCGGCGAATATTGGATCGTTGACCCCGTAAAACATACGGTTGAGCAATATTTGTTGCCCAAAAAAGGGGACAAAGAGTACGAACTCTATAAAAAACTGGCCATCGGCGATTTCATCGAGAGCATCGAAATGAAGGGTTTCAGGATCCCGGTCGCCGCGATTTTTGACAAAGAGATCAACAAATTGGCGATCCAGGATTTGATGAAAAAATAGGCTTTGGCGCCGCGAATTATTGAGGCGATGACTTGAAGCCATCGCCTCAAATTTTTTTTGGCAAAGCCAACATATCCAATTGCCGCGCCGGTTTCCCGCAAAATTCATGTCGCAAAAAGCCCGGTATTTCACACAGCGAACTGTGTGGAACGCGCATATTTGTGTCAAATAATTGAGCCATGCGCAACATCTATTTCAAAAATCAGCCTTTGTTCCCCAAAAACCACCCCGTGCCGCGCATTTTGGCGGCGATTTTGCCCATCTTTTCATTGCCGATGGTGCTTTTGGCACAGACCAGCACGGTCGATGCGGGCCTCCGTTTTGAACAAAAAAAGGGCGAAACCTATCCAATTGTCAGCCAAGTCTGGAAATTTTCGTCCGCCGAGGATGAGGAAATCCAGCAGGGCGAGATCCTTTGGGCACTTGATGGGGCCTCCGCCGAGGGGCTGAAACCGAAAGAAGTACTTTCACGCCTCGGCGGGAAAGAAGGTGACAAACATACCCTCCAAATTGGGGCCGACAAGCGCGAGGTGAAGGTCAAATTGCGCCGCCTGAAAGGCAAGTGCGCGAGCGGCGAATGCTCCACCGGGCGCGGCGTTTGGGACGAACCGGATGCCCGTTACGAGGGCGATTTTGTCAAGGGAAAATTTGAGGGCAAGGGCGTAATGAGCTATTTGAGCGGCAACCGTCACGAGGGTGAATATCGGGCGGGCAAGCGCGAGGGCGCTGGCAAGTTCATTTTTGCGACCGGGACGGTTTATGAAGGCAATTTTTCCAACAACAATTTCAACGGCAAGGGTTCGCTCAAATACAAAACGGGCGAAACCTACGAGGGCGAGTTCGTCAATGACGAGCGAACCGGCGAGGGAACCGGCAGTTGGCCGAACGGCGATCACTACGAAGGCCATTGGATTGCCGACCTCCGCAACGGGCAGGGCGTGATGACCTACGCCGACGGCAGCCGCTACGACGGCGTTTGGAAGGACGGAAAACGCCACGGTTTTGGCCGGATGATTTCCTTTGAGGGCTGGTCGTACGAGGGGAACTGGCACAACGAACTGCGCCACGGCTTCGGAAAGCTCCGCAAAAAATCGGGCGAACGCGTCGAGGGCATTTTTCAAAATGACGAACAGCCCGCAAATGCCACCTCTTCCGGCGCGGTCGACCCTGCAGAAATCGCGCCCGCGCCGATAGAAATGAACCGGGAGGATGCGAGCATGATGGCAGAAAACGGGACTTCCGCGCCGGTCGCGATGCCCCAAAAATCTGTTTTGGAGAGCAAGGCCATTGCCGATTTTTTGCAAAATAGTGTTCCGGAAAGCCAGAAAAAAACCGCTTCCCCGGCAAGGGCCTCGCCCCCCGCGCCGACCATGGGCAACGCCAAAATTGGCGCACTCCGCCCCAGCGGGACCGATAACCTGCCCACCGCAGCCACCCGCAAACTGCCCTCGGCCACCGCGAAGGACGTCGCCCACAAAACCCGGATGGTCAAGGTCATCGACGGTTTTTTTGACAATGCCGCCGCGGCCGACACCTGGCTCGTGGACAACGAACGGATCATCGGCCGCACCGACCGCACCGAGAACATAAAGGGCCTCGGCGTGATGGCCGCCACTTGGGCCGCGAGCGCGAAGAACAACCTCGAAAATTTTGGGAAAGACGTAAAACTGCCGAACCAGCCAAAGGCGACGGAGGTTTGCGACCAATTTTTGGCGACAAACAGTAAGCTCGCCGAGAAATACAACGATCTGTCCAAGCTCCTTTCGTCCAATGTCGATGCACAAAAAGAGGCGCGCCAATCGCAGGAAATCGAAAAGGTGCGGGCAGAAATCAGCCGTATTTGGCCGTCGCACGAGGCGCAATATTTGGCGGCGCGGAAATTGTTCTTTTGAAAAAAACCGGGGCTTTTTTCAAATTTGGACAAAAAAAAGAGCGGGGCTTCTGCGGCCCCGCTCTTTTTTTTGTCCGTTTCCGCCCAAAAAATTACTGTGGCATAACGCACCCACAAGAGTTTTTCATGTCGAAAAATTGGAGCAGATTGCCCCTGCCGCCCTTTACTTCCAACAGTTCATTCATGGAGACAATGGATTCCCCCGAAAATTTGTCGGAAAAAGAATTGATGCCCTTCAACGGCTCGGCTATTGGTTGCGGCTGGACCTTGGGCGTTTCGGCAAATGCGTTTCTCAAATAATTGGTCACGGTGAAAAAATTTTAATGGTGAACAGATGACCGTGAGGCGGATGATTAGTTTAGTGGGTCAAAGGTAGATTCGCTGCTGACGAAACTGCAACCGATCTGGCATTTTTTTGTCGGATATTTAGCAAACGACGGTTTCGATTAAATGAAATTCGGGGAAACTGCGATTATATTGATTTTTTGCCAATATGTGGTGGGGCCTTTTTTCGCCATTCGATCAGCCCCAAAACGGCCATCACCAAAAAGGCCGCGTACAAAACCGCCATCCATTTCAGCCCTCGGGAAAGGAGCAATGGAACATAAATGAGGTTCACGACCAGCCATACATACCAGTTTTCGAGGTACCGAAGGTTCATCAAAATTTGGGCGGAAACGCTCGCCGAGGTTGTGAAAGCATCCACAAATGGGCGCGGCGAATCGGTGTTTTTCATCAAAAAATAACCCAAAATGGCCGTGCCGAACACCGTCGCCGCTGCGCAAATGGCCCATTCGCGCATGGTCAATTGCCGGACCATGATCCGGTCGTCCACCGTTTTTTCGCCCTTTGACCAATTGAGATAACCATGTATTTGCATGGCCGCAAAAAAAAGCTGGAGCGCCATGTCGCCGTACAATTTTCCCGAAAAATAGACCGGCACGGCCAGCAAAACCCCGATGAGCCCCGTTGGAAAGGCCAAAATATTTCGTTTGATGACGAGCCAGACGGAGACGGCTTGGAGCGCGACGGAGGCAATTTCGAGCATTTTTTTTTGGACAAATTACGTTCATTTGAACATTCAAATGCAAATTCAAAAAGCCGCCATCGAAGAAAATTCAAACCCAAAATCACAAAGCCGCTATCGAAAACAGGT
>JANOQP010000666.1:0-5118 GCA_031414895.1 Saprospirales bacterium | reverse complement strand
TCGGGCTGGGGATTTGCATGTTGGTGATGCTCCGGCAGCTCGATTTTTTGAAGAACAAAAACCTCGGTTTTGACAAAGAAAACGTGGTCGTCATCAGCTCTTTCGGCACCGACGACCCGGAACGGACAGCTTTTTTGTTCCAAAACGCGCTGCAAAAAGTTCCACAGGCCCTCAAAATGGCCCATGCTGAAATGTCGCTCGGCGGCGAGGCGGGTCAGTCCATTTCCGGTTTTGAGTTCAACGGAAAACCGGTCGAGATATACGAGTACGTCGTGGACACGGCCTACGTCCCGACGCTTGGATTGACGCTTTTGGCGGGTCGCAATTTTGACCAAAAAATCGTTGCCGACACCCAGACCTCGGTCATCATCAACGAGGCGGCGATGCAAAATTTTGGCTGGTCGCTTGACGGGGCCGTCGGCCAAAAGCTGACCGGATACGATGAAAAGCACCCAGAAAACAACCCGACCGTCATCGGCGTGGTCAAAAACTACCATTTCGGTTCGCTCCGCGAGGCCGTGAAACCGATGATGCTGGCGCAATTTTCTGCCTATCGGCGGTACTCGATTTTCGTGCGCATCCAAAAAGGCAGTCCCGAAAACGCGCTCGCCGGACTGAAGACCGCCTGGGCCGAGGCCGAACCGAAACTGCCCTTTTCCTATCAATTTTTGGACGAAAGCCTCGACACTTTTTACAAAACCGAGCAACGCTGGGGCCGCGTCGTCTCGCTCGCGGGCGGGCTTTCGCTGTTTTTGGCCTGCCTCGGATTGTTCGGATTGGCCGCGCTGGCCGCCGTGAACCGGACGAAAGAGATTGGCGTGCGCAAGGTTTTGGGCGCGTCGGTCGCGTCGGTCGTCGGTTTGCTGTCGAAAGACTTTTTGAAACTGGTGGTCGTCGCCATTGTCATCGCGTCGCCGGTCGCCTATTTTTTCATGAAAAAATGGCTGGCGGATTTTGCCTATCGGATTGAAATTGGCTGGTGGGTTTTCGCGGTCGCGGGCATTTCGGCGGTCGCGGTGGCCTTTTTGACGGTCGGTTTTCAGGCGGTGAAAGCGGCGGTGGCCGACCCGGTGAAATCGCTGCGGAGCGAATGAAAAAAAAGCCAGATGCGGTTTGTTGCATCTGGCTCTTTTGAGATAAATCATTGATTTTCAATGGGTTATTTTTTTTTGAGGGGCCTTTTGAACGTCGATGATCTGTTGTAAAACACCGAGCAGCTCAGGCAGGTTTTTGATCGAAAAGAAGACTGGCTCAACGAGCAAAACCTGGTCCTCGAGCTTCATGAAAAGCCATTCGCTACCGCTGGTGCAGGCCCCAAAAATGATCGGGTGCGGGGTGTCGTGGTTTTGATTGAAGATGCGGGAGCCGAGCATTTGGGCGCAGGTCTGGGCCAGGTTTTTCGGGTTTTGGATTTCGCCCTGTTTGGCCTCGGTGACGGCAATGATCGGCGACTTGAGGTACTTCGAGCCCGGCGCGAGGGCGATCAAAAAATCGGCTTCGCCGTTCAGCCCAGCCTTCGCGTCAGCGAGTAAGATTTCGCCCGAAAAAACCTCGATGAACGCTTTGTTCAACCATTTAATGGCCTGCAAAATGGGAAAAACGATTGCTTCGGAAAGTGCCTTTTCGGTGGTCAGGGCCGATTCGCTGGCCAGTTCGAGTTGAAAAAGCAAATGGGCGGGCGGCTCGACAGGCGTGATCGGCTCCTGAAAAATCTTGCCCGTTCGCTGCACGATGCCGTGTTCTTTCTCCAGTTTTTGGAGCGTAAAATTTCGATAAGCCATAATTTCTTGATTTAGAAAAGCACACAAAGCTATCTCAAATGCTCAAAAACAACTTAAAAATCGCCTTCCGCAACCTCCAAAAACAAAAAGGGTACGCCTTTTTAAACGTCGCGGGCCTCGCGGGCCATCGGCACAGCCTTTTTGACGGTCGGTTTTCAGGCCATAAAAGCCGCGCTGGCCGACCCGGTGAAACCGCTCCGCAGCGAGTGAAAATGACCCAACCCGTTCATTTTCAATGATTTACAAAAAAATTAAGCCATGCTCACCAACTATCTAAAACTCGCCATCCGCAGCCTCGCCAAAAACCGGCTCTACGCGTTTTTGAACATCGCCGGGCTGGGCGTGGGCCTCGCGGGCGGCGTGTTCGTGCTGCTTTGGGTGGCCTCCGATTGGAGCTTCAACCGCTTCCACCCGAACCTCCCGGCCATCCATGTGCTGATGCAAAACCAGACACAGGGCGGCGAGACCTTCACGTTCCAGGCCATGCCGGGGCCGCTTGCTGCGGGGCTGCGGGCCGATTTTCCGGAAATAGAATGGGCCGCCCGCACGTCGTGGCCGACCAATTTTTTGGTGAAAGCGGGCGAAAAATCCGTCTATGACGGCGGTTTTTATGCCGAGCCGGATTTTTTCAACATTTTTCAGTTTAAAAACCTGGCGGGAAATGCCGTCGCCGCGCTCTCCGACCCGAACGCCTGCGTGCTGACCGAGGTGACGGCGAAAAAGTATTTTGGCAACGACGACCCCATCGGAAAAACCCTCCGCGTCAACAACCAGCACGACCTGAAAGTGGGCGCCGTCATCGCCGACATCCCGAAAAACAGCACGATCCGGTTCCGGATATTGATGCCGTTTTCGATCTTGGAAAAGGGCGACGGCAAGTTCATCAACACAAATTGGGGCAGCAACTCGTGGCAGACCTGGGCCACGCTCCGCCCAAAAACCGACCTCACCGCGCTCAACGCGAAGCTCGAAAATTATGTCCAGACGAAAATGCAGGAGGCGGCGGCCCATGTTTTTGCCTACCCGCTGGCCGATCTGCACCTTTTTGCGAAATTCAAGAACGGCAAACAGGACGGAGGCCGCTGGCAGATATTGCTGATGATGGGCATCGTCGGGGCGTTCATTTTGCTGATCGCGTGCGTCAATTTCATGAACATGGCGACCGCCCGGAGCGCGGCGCGGGCACGCGAGGTCGGCATCCGCAAGTCGGTCGGGTCGCTGCGCGGGCAGCTCGTCGGGCAGTTTTTGACGGAGGCGATGGTCGTCACGTTGCTCGCGCTCGGCCTCGCGCTCATTTTGGTGAAATCGCTGTTGCCCGGCTTCAACCGGCTGGCCGAAAAATCGCTGTCGATGGATTTTTCGAACTGGCAGATTTGGGCCAGCATCGCCGCGCTCGGCCTCGTCACGGGGCTGGTCGCGGGGAGCTGGCAGGCGTTTTTTTTGAGCAAGTTCCAGCCTGTACAGACGATACGCGGGACGGCAATTTCCACCAAAAAATCGGGCGCAGGGCTGCGGAAAGGGCTGGTGACGTTCCAGTTTTTTATCTCTATCTTCTTGATAATCAGCACTTTAGTTATCCATGAACAGCTCAATTTCATTTCCAGCCGACCGCTCGGCTATGATGTTGAAAACCTCGTTTCGATCCCCGTCCGGGGCACGATGGGCGAAAAATACGGCGTGTTCAAAAACGAACTGATACAGGTGCCGGGCGTGAAATCGGTCTCGACCGGCGACCACAATCTGGTCAATTTTGGCTCGAACACGAGCGGCCTCGGATGGCCCGGCAAGACTTCCGAGCAGGATTTTTTGATGAACATCACCTCCGTTGGCCTCGATTTTACCCGCACGACGGGCATGAAAATCATCGATGGCCGCGATTTTTCGGCGGGTTTCGGGGCCGATTCGATGTGCGTTTTGCTCAACGAGACCGCCGTCCGGATGATGGGCCTTGCCTCGCCCGTCGGCACCGTCATCCAATCGGACACGGGCTACACCGTCATCGGGGTGGTCAAGGATTTCATTTTCAACGACGCTGCGGCCTCGACCGAACCGATGGTCTTTTTTTGCGACCCTAAACTGGGGCTGAACCATTTTTTTGTCCGTTTCGACAATGACGGAAACTGGAAAACGCACCTCGCGGACATCGAGGTGGCGGCCAAAAAGGTGTTCCCCGATCAGCCGTTCGACGCGCGTTTTGTGAAAGATGATTACCAAAAAGGGTTCGAGGGCATCCGTTCGGCGGGGACGATGGCCAATATTTTCGGCGGCGTGGCGGTGTTCATTTCGTGCCTGGGGCTGTTCGGGCTGGCCTCTTTTTTTGCCGAAAAACGGGCAAAAGAGATCGGCGTGCGAAAGGTTTTGGGCGCGTCGGTCGCGGGGCTATGGCTGTTTTTTTCAAAGGATTTTTTCAAACCGGTGCTTTTGGCATTCGCGCTCGCGGTCGCCCCGGCCCTTTTTGCGATGCGCGAACTGCTCGGCACGTTCGACCACCGTATCGAACTTTCGTGGAAAATATTTGCCATCGCGGGCCTTGCAGCAGTCGCGATCGCGCTCCTGACGGTCGGTTTCCATTCGCTGAAAGCGGCGATGGCAGACCCGGTGAAAAGTTTGCGGAGCGAGTGACCCATAAAAAAGGCCGCTGGAAAACTACATTTCCAGCGGCCTCAACCTGAACCAACCAATCGGGTTTTCCCAATCATGCAAAAACCTTTTCGATGGGCAGGCGGATATCAAGGGCTTCGTCCACGATCTCGGCATTTTCATTGAAAAAACGGTAAATATCGGGGTGTCCCGGCGTGTTGAAGACCAAAATGGCCTTAATCGGCGGCAGGACAATCCAGCACGATTTTACCCCAAACTCGAAATAGGCGATGGCCTTTTCGACGGCGAGGCTGATGCTCTGGGAGTTCGACAAAATCTCAATGACCGCTTCGACGGGTGCCGTCCGTTTTGACGGGGCGTGCAGGAAATCCAGCTTTTCGGGCGGTGAAAGGAGGATGTCGGGCGTGCTGGCGGAGGGTTTTGTGTTGAGCGTGACCTCGCTGGCGAAGCGAAAACGCATCCCTAAAAGGGTTTTCAGCTCAAAAATGAGGTTGGCCTGAATGGCCCCGTGAGTCATGTTCGGCATTGGTTTGTCGCGTTCTGTTTCATAGTCGGAAAGCGGTTGATCGGCGAGGAATGCCGAGCTTTCGATATTTTCTTGAAAATCGTCTTTCATATCCAAGGTGATTTTTTCTGCCACAAAAATAAGAAAATAACAGGCCATTTCACAACCCGAAAACATTTCCCCGGGCCGCACAAACTCGAAATTTTGGTCAACGGGCAACCCGCAATTGGG
>JANOQP010000665.1:0-2208 GCA_031414895.1 Saprospirales bacterium | reverse complement strand
GTTATAAGGGACCACCTCAAAACCGGGCATGAACGGCCCATAGTTTTTATAGCTGGACGGATCGGTGGAGGAACTGATCGCGGCCAACGTGCGGCCCCAAAAATTGCCGCTGGCAAAAATGATCTTCGCCTTGTTCTTTTCGATGCCCTTTATTTCATAGCCCCAACGACGGGCCAGCTTGATGGCCGTTTCGCCGCCCTCCACGCCCGTGTTCATCGGCAAAACCCGGTCGTAGCCGAAATATTCGGTGATGAACTTCGAATAGGGGCCCAATTTATCGTTGTGAAAAGCGCGGCTCGTGAGCGTCATTTTTCGCGCCTGTTCGATGAGCGCATTGATGATGCGCGGGTGGCAATGCCCCTGGTTTACAGCGGAATACGCCGACAAAAAATCATAATACCGCTTCCCATCGACATCCCAGACATGGACACCAAGCCCACGTTCGAGCACCACCGGGAGCGGGTGGTAATTGTGAGCGTTGTAATCGTTTTCGAGGCCGATCAGTTGCCCGGCAACCGACATTTCAATCATTGTGTCCATAAAATAAGGCATTTAATTAGGCCACAAAGATAGATTCGGATGGGGAAGTTTCCCGCTCGAAACCCAAAACCCGAAACTTACTTGACCGCCCCGATGGACGACCGCCCGTTGTGCCGCGCGCCCTCGTCCACGATCATCGAAGTGGCTTGGATGTTCCCGTCGATATAGGCGGTTTCGAGCAGGTGGAGCTGTTCTTTTACGGTAATATCGCCGTGGACCTTGCCTTTTACGGCGCAATTGAGGGCAGTGATATTGCCATCTACGAGACCCGTTTCGCCCATGACAAGGCGTTTATCGACCTTTATTTGCCCGTTGATCGCGCCGTCGAGCCGGACGTTTTCTGTGCAAAAAAACTTGCCCTCGATGGTCGTGCCCTTCGCGATGACGCAGGTTTGGTCGCCGCCGCCGAGGTCGGTCGATGAAGTTGAATTGGCCGTTGTTTTTTTTGTGGTACCGAACATAAAACCGATGTTTTTGAGCGTGCAGAAAAAGGGGCGGATTGTTTTCGGCACAAAGAAACCTGCTTTGCTGGGCGGTTTTCATTCAATTGGCGGCCCTGTTTGCCGTTTGACGGACGGTTTGCCTTTTGCCACGGTTTGCGAAGGTTGCTATTTCGGGTAGCCGATTGCGATTGCGCCTTTTACGTTCGCTAGTTTTTTCACCGCGGTCCGGTCGGCGTTCATCATTTCGCACGAAAAATCAACATCCAGTTTTTTGGTCGGGTTGCCCGCCTCGTTGGTCTCGAATTCGTCGACCGAATCGACCATAAAAAAGCTGTCGGATGGTTGTTTGGTCAAATCGGAGGAAAAAACCTCCCCGTTTATGTCAACATATTGGACGATCACACGCCCGTTTTCAAAGTTCGGTTTGGTGCTCCCGCCACCGACAATTATCGGCTGCAAATCCATTTGCACATGGCACGGGACATCGCTGTTTTTTGTAAAATCAATGGAGTTGGAGACGAATTTGTTGCCCAAATTGACCTCGACCGTATATTTCCCAGCGGAAAACAACGAATCGACGACCAATGTCGAATCATTCGCCGCCGGCCCGCTCGACCAGTCAAAACCGACCGCTTTTTCGCCAAAAACATGGGCAATCAACAGGTTGCCCGCGTGTTCGATGGTCACACCGGAGATGGTTTTCGCCGGCAAATCGACCCAAAGCGACTGTTCGGAACTGCGTTGAAGTTCGTCGAACAACGAGACGGTTGCCGGCCCGACATATCCCATGTCAATATCCGTGATGGTCCCTTCCTGCGCGTCGCTCAAAAAACTGTCGATATTGACAATCACTTGAAACTGCCCGATGGCGTTGGCAATGGTCGAAAATTGGAGCCCCTGAACGCTCGAACCTCCGCTCGAAGTGGCGTACAAAAACGCGCCCGTTTTGACCGTCCTGTTCACGTCCGTTTGGGTGGAATCGGGCTCAAATTGGATGAACTGCACAATGATTTGTTCAGGATTGTTGTCAAAAGCGGTGTTTTTCATGCCCAGATCGGCGCGGTAAATGCGCTTTGTCTCGTTGGCCACCCAGGTGAAATCGGCGAGCATATACCGCTCGGCCACGCCCGCTTGCCAATCAAATGGGGCGTTGTCAAGGCTGCCGGCCAATGAAAAAACGGGCGTGCCCCCATCGGGCAAATCAACTTTTTTACAACCGTTTATG
>JANOQP010000664.1:0-3354 GCA_031414895.1 Saprospirales bacterium | reverse complement strand
ACCCGCCCGGAAACGCGCTTGGAATCGGCCCTAAAAACCGATAGCCGGGAATCGACAGTACCCGTCAAATCACGGCTTGCCCTCGTCCCCGAAATGGCCGAGCCAAATTTTAGGACACTTCCTCCCTTCCATTTTGTATGAAAATTGAAACCCAAAATCCCTGTTTTTTGACCAAAATCAATGTTTTGGAAATCCTTATCGGAGGTTTGCCCGGTGGTTTTCCCATCGAATTGGTTGGCGCTATTTCCCGCAACACCGAAAACCGACAATCCGCCGACCTTCCCGGCAGGGATTTTTATGAACACCGAAAGATCCTGAAAATTGACAATCTCATCCCCCAACTGAACCCCCATTTTTTCCAAAAGCCCGATGGTCGAATACCGATAATTGACCAAATAGGACGCTTTTTTTTGCTTTGAAAATGGCCCTTCGACAGACGCATCCAGCCCGACAAGCCCCGCTTGTATGGTCCCCTCAAAATGCTCGTTGTTGCCGGGCCGCAGTCGGATGTCCATCAACCCGGCGACCGAATTTCCGTAGCCGATCGGGGTCGCACCGGTGTAGATTGCGCTGTTGCCGAGCATTTGCGCGGAGAGCATCGACACGCCGCCGCTGTTCGCCGTCGGCAGATCCGAGATGGTCCCTGCGTTTGAAAGATGGTTCGGGTTGACCACTTCGAGGCCCTCGATGCGGTATTGAAAAAGCGCGGGCGAGAGGCCGCGGATGCTGATGCCGTTGTTTTGGTCGTCGTTCGAGACACCGGGCAGCGATTGCGCCAGCCGCGCCGGGTCGAAAAAAGTGGCCGGGTAGCGCAAAACCTGATCGCGCGTGAGGAGGTGCAGCCCGGCGGTCGGGAGGCGGCCATCGCTGCCGTCGGGGCGTATCTCGACGGTTTTTAGTTCGTTCGGGGCTTCTTTTAGGGAAATTTCGAGGATGGTCTCTTTTCCAAAATTCAGCTCGATTTCGGGGACAATGCGCGTTTCAAAACCGATTTGGCTGATTTTCAACGAAAAAATGCCCGGTTTCGGCGCTTTCAAATGAAAACCGCCCGTCAAACCGGTCGTCGTCGCAACGAGCGCGGAATCGTTTTTTTCAAAAAGAAAAACGGTCGCGCCGTAAAGCTCATCGCCCGTCGCGGCCTCGCGGACGGCCCCCCGGAGCGATTGCGCATGGGCGGTTTTTGCAAAAACAAAAAAACAAAAAAGGGCGGATGCCGAGAACTTGACTACTTTCATCGTTGAAAAACGGGCGTTGGTCTGCCCGCCCAAAGATGGGCGAACGCGGTGGGCAAGTCGGCTGTTTTGGGTTTGTGTTTTTGAAAAAAATCGGCCGATTTGCCCGGTTTTTTTCAGAACGAAAACCAGTTTTCAATTCATCTTTTCATCAAAAACCATCTTTATGGAACAAAGTACCATGATCTTGCTCGGCTTGGCGGTCGCGCTGATCTCGTCCAGTTTTTTGACCGTGCAACAGGGGACGGTGGCCGTGACCACCATTTTCGGGAAATACAGCCGCACGCTGCGGCCCGGCCTGAACTTCAAGATCCCGTTCATCGAACAGGTTTTCCGGCGCATTTCGACCCAGAACCGGGCCGTCGAACTGCAATTTCAGGCCATCACGATCGACCAGGCGAACGTCAATTTCACCTCGCTCCTCCTTTATGCCGTCCATGACAGCGACGAGGAGACCATCAAACGGGTCGCGTTCCGGTTCATTGACGAGCGCAATTTTCAGGCATCGCTCAACCGGGTGGTCGAGGGCACGATCCGGTCATTTGTCGCGACGAAAAAACAGTCCGAGATCCTGCTTTTACGCCGCGAGATCACCGTCGCCGTGAAAGATGATGTCGATCATATGCTCGAAGATTGGGGCTATCATTTGCTCGATCTGCAAATAAACGACATCGCTTTTGACGAAGAAGTAGTCCGCTCGATGGCGAAGGTCGTCGCGTCGAACAACCTAAAAGCTGCCGCCGAAAACGAGGGCCAGGCACTTTTGATCACCAAAACAAAGGCCGCCGAGGCCGAGGGAAATGCCATAAAAATATCCGCCGAGGCCGAGCGCGAGGCCGCCAAAATGCGGGGCCAAGCCGTCGCGCTTTTCCGTCAGGAAGTTGCCCGCGGCATGAGCGAGGCCGCAAAAGAAATGCACAGCGCAAACCTCGATACCTCGGTGATCCTGTTCTCGATGTGGACCGAGGCCGTCAAAAATTTCTCGGAACACGGAAAAGGGAACATCATTTTCCTCGACGGCTCGGTGGAAGGGATGCAAAAAACGATGAAAGAGCTCATGGCCCTTAACCGGCTCGACCTTTCGCAAGGGGCTTCGGAGCCTCCACCGTTGAAGCGGTGATCGGGCTTTTTTTGAATGAAAAAACCAGTCGGCCTGTCTCGAAACTTCGGGGCGGGCCGATTTTTTTTCTGCCCAATTTTGAAAACTCAAAGCACTGTCCCGCCGCCGTCGTAGCCGACGCGAACATCCAGTTCCCGCATTTTCGCCAAAATATTTTCTCGGAGCGCACTTTTCAAGTCGTCCACCGATTCGAAATCTCGGACAAAAAACAAGAGTTCAACCTCGATCCCGTGATCGAAAAAACCGGTCACGCGCATTTTTGGCGGCGGTTCTTGGTTGATACCGTCCTGTTCGCGGGCGGCAGCAAGCATGAGCTTTCGGACGGTTTCGAGGTCGGTATCGAAGCCGACGCGGAGCGAAACATGAAAACGGGCAATGGCATCCTCGCCCCGAAAATTGATCACTTTGTCCGAAAACAGCTTTGAATTTGGCACAACGACCGTCGTGTGGTCGCGCGTTTCGACGAGCGAGGTGCGAAAACCGATCCGCTTGACAAGCCCCGATTGGCCCTGCACCTCGATGAAATCGCCGACCCGGACCGTCTTTTCGAACAACAAGATTACGCCGCTGATAAAATCATTGACCGTCTCGCGCAGGCCCAAACCCGCGCCGACCAAAACTGCCGCCATCGACCCCCAAACGACGGTCATTTCGATGCCGAGGCTCTGGAAAATGAGCAGCGCGGCCAGCACATAAACGATGAAACTGAACAACCGGTTGATCGAAAACTGCGTCCCTTGGTCCAAGTTTTCCCGGTGAAAAATCCGGCTCAAAGCAAACCTGCGGAGCAGGAAAAGTGCCAGTTGCGCCGAAAAAAACACGAGCAGCGCGGCAAAAATATTGGACACCCTGAACCCGCGATCGCCGAGCGTGAAAAGCACTTGGTCGCGCCCCGTCCGCTGCACCAGCCACAGGCCGCCGATTGTCCAGGCGATGAACCGGACGAGCCTCGTTTTTTGGAAAATCTCGGTGTTTTGCACAAAAAAACCCGGCAAGACAGCG
>JANOQP010000663.1:0-5442 GCA_031414895.1 Saprospirales bacterium | reverse complement strand
ACCATCTCCCGCGCGCTCAAAGACCACCCCGACATCAGCCCCGCCCTCCGCGCCGAGGTGAAAAGCCTCGCCGAAAAACTCCATTACCGGCCAAACAACATGGCCATCCACCTCCGGCAGCGCAGCAGCAAGCTCATCGGCCTCGTCATTCCAGAGGGCACCATGTTTTTTTACCCGTCCGTCATAAAAGCAATCGAAAACGTCCTGCACGAGACCGGTTACAGCCTCTTGATGCTCCATTCCAACGAATCGCTCGAACGCGAGATCGAGAACGTCCAGATCTGTTTCGACAACGACGTGGCCGGGCTGCTCATCGCTTTTACGCGCGAAACGGAGAACGCCGACCACCTCGCGCTCATCCACGACGCGGGCGTGCCGATTGTCATGTTCGATAAGATCCTCGACGGTGCCGCCATCGATTGCATCAAAATGGACGATTTCAGCGATGCCATTTTCGCCGTCGAGCACCTCGTCAAAACGGGTTGCCGGCGCATCGCGGGCATTTTTGGCAACCAAAACATGCCCATCACCCGCCGCCGCCTCGAAGGTTTCACCACCGCGCTCAAAAAGCACAAATTCCCCATCATCGCCGATCATCTTTTGTTCGCCAACAACCCGGCCGAGGCCCTCGATTGCGCCCTTTCCTTGATACAGACCGACGCGCCGCCCGACGGCATTTTCGCCATTAGCGACGAGATCATCACGGGTGCGATCCCGGTCCTATCCGATCTGGGGCTGAAGATCCCCGGGGAAATTTCCCTCATTTGTATGAGCGACGGCGTTTTGCCCTTTTACCTGCGGCCAAAAGTCTCCTTTCTCCGTCACGACGGCAATCTCATCGGGCGGCTCGCTGCCGAGCGGTTGTGCGATCTGATAAAATCGGGCGAGCATTTGGGCGATTTTTTTGTCCCAAAAACCATCACCTTGAAATCCGAATTTGTCGAACTGGACACGACGCGGAAACTGGAAAAAGAATTGTCGGTTTGATTTCCCCGAAAAAAGGGTTGCCTATTTTTGCCGCCTCTTTAATTTTCGAGAAAAAAATGTCCAGCACCCAAAGAACTTTCCCCGCCGAATGGGCCCCGCAGGCCGCCGTCCAGCTCACCTTCCCCGCCTCCGATTCCGATTGGGCCGATGTTTTGGGTGAAATCCTGCCCGTTTTTGTGAAAATTGCGGAGACCATCGCCCGTTTCCAGCCCGTCGTCGTGGTCTGTGAAAATTTGAATTCCACAAAAAAACTGCTGGCCCACCTTCCTGCCGACCGGCTTTTTTTGGCGAAGCTCCCCTCAAACGACACCTGGGCCCGCGACCACGGCGGCATCACCGTTTTTGAAAACGGGCGGCCGATTGTGCTTGATTTTATGTTCAACGGCTGGGGGCTGAAATTTCCCGCTTTCCGCGACAACCTCATCACTGCCGGCCTTTTCAAAAACGGTACTTATAATAAGGTGTACAAAAATGCCGACCGCCGCCTGCGCCGCCAGATTGGCGGACTCGTTTTGGAGGGCGGCAGCCTCGAAACCGACGGCCTCGGCACGCTCCTCACGACCGAGGAATGCCTCCTTTCGCAGAACCGCAACCCGCAATTTTCAAAAAAACAGATCGAGGCAAAGCTTAAAAAACTGCTCGGCCTCGACCGTGTCCTTTGGCTCGCCCACGGTGCGCTCGAAGGCGACGACACCGACGCGCATATCGACACGCTCGCGCGTTTTTGCGACCCGCGGACCATCGCCTATCAGGCCTGTGGCGACGAAAAGGACAGTCATTTTATGTCGTTGAAAAAAATGGAAAACGAGCTTCGCGAACTTCGCCAAGCCAATGGCGAGCCATACAAACTCGTCCCGTTGCCCTGGCCGACACCCTGTTTTTCAAAAAACGACGGCCACCGGCTGCCCGCGACCTATGCCAATTTTTTGATCATCAATGGCGCCATCCTCGCCCCGACCTATCGGGTGAAAGAGGATGCCGCCGCGATTGAAACGTTGAAAAAATGCTTCCCTGATCGGGAAATCATCGCAATCGATTGCCGCCCGGTGGTCGAGTGGCATGGCTCGCTGCACTGCTTGACGATGAACTGGCCCGCATGAACATCCACGCCGTCAACCCGAAACCCGCGAAACCGAGCGAATTGAGCGTCCCGTGCAACGCCCTCATCCACGGAATATCCAGCCCGGGCGTCGGCCAAATTGACCTAATTCCGTACAAAAAAGCCAGCACCATCCCGCCCGCCAAACACATTGCGCTGATCGCAAAAAGTGTTTTTCCGTGCCATTTTTCGGGCAAAAAAACCAGTTGGCCGTGCAAAATGGCGGTCAGGACCCCGGCGGTCGCCATCCAACTCGCGGCCAATATCTCAAGCCACGGCTCTGCCTGAAATTGGCTCGCCGTGATGCCCGCCGCCGTCAACGGGACGCCGCCAAGGACACCGAGACAGGCAAAATGGGCCAACCGTCCCGGCAATTTTTGCGCCGCCAGCCCCGTCAAAATTGGCAAAACCAGCCCCGCAAAATGAAAATGGATGGCCGTCAAAAAAACGATCACCGGGTCGAAGCCCATCGGCTGCCACTCAAAACCCGCCGCCAAAAGCCAGGCGCCCCCGATAGCCATGAAGACCAGCCCGAACCCGATGGTCGTCGCGGGCAGGTTTTCCAAAAAGCCGCCCGCACGTTTTTTGAAAAAAAGAAAATCCGTTCCCCAAACCGCCGCCAAAACCGTGCAGCAAAACCACGGAACGACGAGCCACGCGCCGATTTCGGGATTTTTATGTACGGACGGGACGAACAAAATCGCGACCGCCGCGGGCAATTGGATTTTTCTCAAAAAACGGGAAACGGGCGAGCCGCCGAGCGCATTTTCGGCCAGATCAAAGGCCATTGGGCTGCAGACAAGCGCGGCAAAAGCGAGGATCAAAAATGGCCATTCGCCCGCCAAAAAATTGGGTTTTATCAAAACAAAAGCTGCCAGCCAGACCACAAACCCAATCAATGTCAAAAGCCAGCTGCTCACATAAGTGGTTGATTTTGAGCGAATTAAATCATCGTTCACGGGCGCGGGGCTGCGGCCTGTGTCCATTTTTTTGTCAAAATTTTTTTTGAAAAAATCGACCTCCAACAGTTCGTTGGCCTCGGCAAACATCGCTAAACGCGAATCGCGAACGAACCTTTTTTGAAGCTCACGGGCAAACGGATAGTTGATCTTTGTGGGCAAAATCTTGGGCCGCGAAAACGCCCTGACCGAGTACCAAACCGAATCGTCGGCCCGCCAATCGACCAAAAAAAGCTCCTCGCCCCGCTCGACATGGGCCGCGAGCGTTCCGTAAGCAAAGCCAAATTGCCGCTCGTTTTCAACCAGATAAACAATCCGGGCGACGTTCGTCCACCAAGTTCCGAGGACTTTTGCGGACATCGTGACCACTTGCTCAACAGCGATGGGCGGTTTTTCGGGGCCAATAAAGCACCAATCCGCCGGAAACTGCCGCCAATTTTGGAGCGCAATTTTTGCCTTTTCAAAAACTGCCGGGCCCTCGCCAAGCCGAATCTCGTTGAAATCAACATCATATCCATCGGGCGATCCGTCTTTTGAAAACCCGATTTCGAGATAAGAAAATGGACTGTCCCGATTTTTTTCCAAAAAAATCAGGCACCGTTCAGCGGTCGGTTTGAGAAGGGAAAAGAGCATGGGCCGGGTTTTATTTTTGGGTCTTCGTAAAAGTGGTGAATAATCAGGCGGTGACTTTAAGTCACCGCCTGATTGTGCCCGGCTCTTCGAATCCCGCGATTGATTACAGTTTGAAAAATCCCCAAAAATCATCGTCCGGGCGGCGACGGCAGCTTCCATCTTTTGTGCGACCAGAGCCAATTTTCGGGCTTTTTCAAAATGGTTTTTTCGATTGCCGCCAAAAACTCGGCGGTGATCTCTGTCGGTTTTTTCAGCCCCGGTTCGAGGCAAATTGGCGAAAGTTTTATCTCGTAAAAACCCTGTCGGGTGCGCTCGACCTCAAATTGCCAGACCGGGATTTTGTGCGCCAGCGCGATGGTCTCGACCCCGTGGATGCAGGCCGTCGGCTGGTTCAAAAATTGGTGCCATTGCGCGGTCGTGGTATTTGATGGCGATTGGTCGGCCATCAAAACGAAAATGGCCGCGCTGTTTTTATTTTTTTCAACGGCTTGGCGTGTGTCTTTTGGGTGGCAAAGCTCCATGTCCCATTGCCCGCGCTTTTTGTTCAAATATTGTTCTACTTGCCTGTTGCTCAATGGTTTATAAATGCCGACAACCTGACCTTTTAGCCAAAGGCTGAACGACAGAACGCCCCATTCCCAATTGTTGTAGTGCATCCCGGTCAGGATGATCGGGCGGTTTTTTTCCAAAAAAAAATTGACCGCTTCGGGGTTCGTGAAACGGTAGCGGCGCATGATTTCGGTACGGGAAAGCGTGAGGCCCTTGAAACCTTCGAGGGTGATATCGCAGAGGTTTTTGTAAAAAAGGCGGGCAACCTGGTCGATCTCGGCCTCGGTTTTTTCGGGGAACGAGCGGCGCAAATTCCCAAAAACCACTTTTTTGCGATACCCGACGACCGAAAAAAGCAGCCACCGCAGCCCGTCCGAGAGCGCGTAAATTGCCCAAAAGGGCATCCAGCGAAACCAGCCGACAATCAACCGGACGAGCAGATATTCCATGGAGGGCAAAAGTAAAAAGGCAAAAGGCAAAAGTGCGGGATCCACACTTTTGCCTTTTGACTTTTACCTTTTGACTTTATTTAACCACCAAAACCGGCACATTGACCGCGTGCCTGACCGCTCCGACCGTTTCCCCAAAGATCAAATCCTTAAAGGTCCGGTGGCCGTGCGCCCCCATGACGAGGACATCCATCGATTTTTTTGCGACAAAATCGGGCAGCACTTTTTTGGGCGACCCGTAGCCGATCAGGGCATGGCATTCGAGGCCCTTTTGACGGAGGAGGTCTGCGTAAAGTTCGAGATTTTTTTGGTCCTCGCTGCTTTCGAGGTCGTTCGTTTCGGCCCCGATGGCGAGCGCGGAGGCGCTTTCAACTGCATGGATGAGGTAATATTTGGCCTTATCGCCACCCAAATGGAGGGCATGGCGGAGCGTTTTTTGGTCGGCCTCCGAAAAATCGATCGCGACCCCGATGTTTTTATAGGCCGGCGATGGGCTGATCGGGAAGGCCGTAAAAACACCGTGCGGGATGCCCGCGGTCGTTTCCCGCGTTCTTGAAATGAGCGGTTTTAGGGTGATGAAAACAAACGTCGCCGCCGCCAAGAGCAGCAGCGGGATGACCAAAAATTGGATGACCCAAAGGTTTTCGCCGCTCGTTTCGAGCCATTCGGAGACTTGCGCGAGGACCAATTTTACGTTCAGAGAGACGATGATCAGCGCGGCCAGCCAGCCCCCAATTTTTGTCCAGGTGCCGATGGTGAACTCGCC
>JANOQP010000662.1:0-7418 GCA_031414895.1 Saprospirales bacterium | reverse complement strand
CACAAAAAAAACGCCCGACGAATCGGTCGGTGAGGTCACGACGAAGAATTGTTTGGAGTCAAAACCGCCGCACGGGGGCTTTGTGTAAAACAGGTTGGCCTCGAGGTCTTGCGCAATCCGGGTGCAAGCATCTTGGCAATTATAAAGGTCGGCCTCCACCCAAATCGAGTCGCCGCCGGGCAGGTCGGGCAGCGAAAGGGTGGCTTTTGTGGAAAATTGTTGGGTGCAATTTGGCAATGATAAGGGCATCGACAGCACCGGGGAAAGCGGCGTGACGGCCCCCGCCGCCGAGACCAGCCGAAAGGAATTGGCCAAAAACCCGCCATTTATCGGTGCGTTGACCGGTCGTTGCAGTTCCAAAATGAACGTTTCCGCAGGCCAAAGGCCGATATTTTTCAACAAAATGCGCTGCGTGGCCGGTTTTTCGCCGCACCGGTTGAGGGGCGGGCTGGTTTTTATGGAATAGATGACGTTGGCCGACTTCGTGAATTTTTCGACCGTGACCAGTACGGGCAGGTCGGTGCTGTCGTAGCTGCAAATTTCGCCGCCGCAGCCCCAACCGACGCGGATTTTCGAGTTGGCGACAAGCGGCAACGGCGGCGGCGCAAGTCCGCAATTCTTGATCGTGACGGTCTCGGTGAACGTGATGACCTCGTCTTTTTCAAAAAAAACATCGCCATCGCCATAGTTTTTGATGAAATTCCCATCGAAATCGGCCCGAAATAGGGTGGGGGAGCTCGCCGTGACCGTGCCGCCCGCGACGGCCATATCGACCCACGGTTTGTCGCGCTCGTCGGTAAAATGGAGGGTCGAAATTTTGCCGAAACGCGTGTTTTTGACCACGATGGTCCGCTGAAATTGGTCGTTGAGCATCCCCGAAAAGTTGGTCGGCGAGACGGATTGGATGACCACGAGGCCGGTCTCGACCAAAAAATTGATGGTCGTCACGGGCTGTGCGCCGCCGCCGAAAACCGCTATTTTGTTGAAAAACTGGCCGCCCATGTCGATCTTCCCGACGACGGAGCAATCGGGCGAGAGCAACATTTTGAGCGTCAAAACCTGCCCGGCGGGGATTGGCCCCACCGAAAAAACGGGTTTTTCGAGGTTTGAAATATCAAGTTCGGCTGCGCCGGAAATGCTGGCCGCGACGTAAGAAATGCCCGGATTGGTCGAAATTTCGACCGAAAGCGCGGCGGACGGAGCGGCCCCGTTGTTTTTCAAATGGACAAAAAAGGTGTCCTGCCCGCATACGTAGAGCGAATCCGGGTTTTGGTAGGTGATGCCGATCTGGGCGAAGGCGGGGAGCGTGGCGAACATCAGGGCGATGGCCGAAAGGAGATTTTTCATGGAACGGGTTGCGAATTTTGAGGTTCGGGCGAAAAAATTTTGTGTTCCGGGTTGAAACCGGACGAGACCCAAAACTCGAAAATTTTGGTCAATTGGGCATTTATTTAAATCGGATTTGTCGGGGAAGGGCTGAAAAGATGGTTTTTTGAATTTCAAAAGTGGTGGATTGACAGACCTAAAATCTGTATTTTTGCCCCAAAACCATTCATAATTAAACAAAATTGTGATGCAAACTTTGGCCGCACCGATGTCGAACATGCAGTTCGAACTTCTCAAATTGTACAGCGCAGGCGTGCCGGATGCCTATTTGGAGGACATCAAAATCTTGGTTGCCCGGTTTCTTTTCGCAAAGGCACGGGCAAAAGCGGACAAGCTTTGGGACGAAAAATCGTACACGGACGAAACGATCGACGGGCTGGTCAACGAAATCCTGTTGAAACCATGATGCGCGTTGTTGTCACTGCCAAATGTGGTGCGCACAGAGGTCTATTTTGACCTTCGATTGATCGTAGCGGATGCTGATGACGACAAAATGGTCAATTGCGCATTCGCCTCCAACGCGCATTTGATCGTGAGCGATGACCGGCATTTTCGGGTGCTGAAACAAGTGGCCTTCCCAAAAATCGAGGCAATCACCAATGAATCCTTCAGAAAGGTTTTGTACCCATAAATTATTGCGATTGTTCGCCCATGGCACAAAATTACCTTCGCCCTAATTGGGGTTTCCCATAATCAGTTCCAAAACATGGCAAAAAGAACGACCCTGCACGTTGATGGCAATGAAATAACGGTGCTGCAAAATGAAAGCGGGCAGGACCTTATTTCATTGACCGACATTGCCCGAAAATCGAGCGACGAGCCGCGTTTTGTCATCCGAAACTGGATGAGCACCCAAAACACGATCACCTATCTCGGAGAATGGGAGTCGTTGCACAACCCCGATTTTAACCGTGCGGGATTCCGCACGTTTAGGGAAGTTTTAGCGTTGGCCAAAGCCTCACGAAATGTCAAAAAATTGAAATGACCCGGTTGAACCACCTCGATTTCGAGGTGGTTGGGCCAATAGTTTTGCAACCGAATTTTAACCGTCCATCAAAATGACAAAATTCATCGCCGCCCTCGACCAGGGCACAACCAGCACCCGCTGCATCATTTTTGACAAAAAAGGCCGCATCCATTCGGTGGCCCAAAAAGAGCATGCCCAAATCTACCCGCAGCCCGGTTTTGTGGAGCACGACACAGAGGAAATCTGGCGCAGCACGCTCGAGGTCATCGAGTCCGCGCTCACAAAAGGCCGCCTCAAAGCCGTCGATATTGCCGCCCTCGGCATCACCAACCAGCGCGAAACGACCGTCGTTTGGGACAAAAAAACGGGAAAACCCATCCACAACGCGCTCGTTTGGCAGGATACGCGGGTCGGCGCGGCGGTCGAAACCTTGGAAAAAAACACCGGCTCGGCATGGTTTCGCGAACGGACGGGGCTGCCGCTGGCGACCTATTTTTCGGGGCTAAAAATCCAATGGCTGCTCGAAAACGTCCACGGCGCACGCGAACAAGCGGAGCGCGGCGAGCTGCTTTTCGGAAATATGGACTCTTTTTTGATCTGGCGATTGACGGGCGGTTTGCACATCACCGACGTGACGAACGCCTCGCGGACGCAATTGATGAACCTAAAAACGATGGCCTGGGATCCCGAGATTTTGAAAAAACTGGGCATCCCGGCGGCCATTTTGCCGAAAATCGAACCGTCCAGCAAGGTTTATGGAAAAATTGTGGCCTCCGCGCTCGCGGGCGTTCCCCTCGCGGGCGACCTCGGCGACCAACAGGCCGCGCTCGTCGGGCAGACCTGTTTCAACCCGGGCGAGGCCAAAAACACCTATGGCACGGGCTGTTTTATGCTCATGAACACCGGCAAAACACCCATCCCGTCGAAGTTCGGATTGCTCACGACGGTCGCGTACCAGTTTGAAAATCAACCAGTTATCTATGCGTTGGAAGGCTCGGTGGCCATTGCGGGCGCGCTCGTCCAATGGCTGCGCGACAACCTCGGCATCATCGAAACGAGCGCAGATATCGAGCCGCTCGCCCGATCGGTGGCCGATAATGGGGGCGCGTATTTCGTCCCGGCGTTCTCTGGTTTGTACGCGCCGCATTGGAACACGGGCGCGCGCGGCACGGTCGCCGGGCTGACGCGCTACGTTACGAAGGGCCATATTGCCCGCGCCGCGCTCGAAGCGACCGCTTTCCAGACCCGCGAAGTGCTCGACGCAATGACAAAGGACAGCGGCATCCGCACCAAATCGCTCCGCGTGGACGGCGGCATGGTGGTCAACGAACTGCTGATGCAATTTCAATCGGACATCCTAAAAACGACGGTCATCCGCCCAAAAATGATCGAGACGACCGCCCTCGGCGCAGCCTATGCCGCAGGGATGGCGGTCGGTTATTGGGCCAATTTTGACGACCTCGTCAAAAACTGGGGCATCGACAAAAAATGGAAGCCGGCGATGGAAACAGGGCTGCGGAAATCGCTTTTTGCCACCTGGAAAAAGGCGGTGAAACGGGCGTTGGATTGGGAATGAATTGGTCGGCGGGGATGCCAACAAAGACCCGACCATCCCGAAAAAAAAGTTCACCACCAAACTACAAAGCAGCTATCATTGCCTTGATATTCCAAAGGCTGCCCCAGTTTTTTGCCCCAATTTTTGAAAACAACCTAAAATCTATGGAAACCCAAATGAAGCAATCACTCCTCCGGCCAGCGGTCTTGATGCTCACCCTCGTGGCCGCCGCTGTTTTTGCCCGCGAATTTTATTTGAGAAAAAGCGGTGCCCAAATCTCCTACGACGACGGCGGCCCACTTTGGTCGGACAAACGCGCGATGGTCTATCAGCCCACCGAAAAGGCCGTGGTTTTTATCGGTTCCTCCCGTATCAAATTTGACCTCGACCTCGAAACCTGGTCGAAACTTTGCCGCCCGCAGGCCGTGCAATTGGCCATCGAAGGGGCCAGCCCGCGACCGTGTTTGGGGGATTTGGCGAACGACCCAAACTTCCGGGGCCGCCTCGTCGTGGATGTGACGGAAGGCCTTTTTTTCTCCAATTTTCCGGGAAATACCGCCGAGCCGAACAAGAACATCGCCTATTTCAAAGACCGCACACCTGCCCAGCGCGTCGGTTTTGTTTTAAATAAATGGCTCGAATCGACCTTTGTTTTTTTGGACAAAGACAATCTTGCGCTCAACGCCGAGCTTGATGCGCTCGAACTCAAAAGCCGTCCGGGCGTGTTCATGATGCCCATTTTCCCACGCGATTTCCACCCAAAAACCTTCGGGCGGCAGACGAGAATGACCGACCGTTTTGTGGCCGACACCGCCATCCAAAACCGGGTCAAAAACATCTGGCTCTTTTTTGATTCCTTCCCCAGTTCGCCGATGCCGGAAGAAGAACTGACCGCCATTTTCAATTCCACAAAAGCCGCGACCGATAAAATCCGGGCCCGCGGCGGTGAAGTTTTTTTCGTCCGAACGCCATCGAGCGGGCATTATCGGGAGACGGAAACGAAGGATTTTCCCCGCGAAAAATATTGGGCGCGGCTCCTCGTCGAGACGGGCTGCAAGGGTTTTCATTATGTATATTCGCCGCAAATAGCCGCGATGGTTTGCCCCGAATGGTCGCACCTCACGCCCGCCGATGCGGTGGTTTTTACCAAAGAATTTGTCGAAATTTTGAAAAAAGAGACGGGCTGGACACTCTGAAATATTGTTGGCGGGGACGCCAACAACGGCCAAATATTGTTGGCGGGGACGCCAACAACGGCCATCCGCCCGACTGAAAACATCAAAACCCAACTGAAAACATGGTCTTCAATTCCTACACGTTCGCCGCTTTTTTCGCGGTCATGCTCGTTTTGCACAACCTCCCGATTTCGTGGAAGGCCAAAAAAACGAACCTCCTCCTCGCCAGTTATATCTTTTACGCGGCCTGGAACCCGCCGTTCATCTTGCTTTTGTGGCTCTCGACGGTCGTTGATTTTTACGTTGGCCGCGCCCTTTTCACCGAGGAAAACCCGCGAAAAAAGAAACTTTTGCTCGTCGTGAGCCTCATCGGCAATTTGGGGATGCTCTGTTTTTTCAAGTACGGGATTTTTTTGCTCGAAAATTTCACCCACCTCGTCAACCTCGCGGGCCTCGATTTCCACCCGGCCAAGCCGAACATCATCCTCCCGGCGGGCATCTCGTTCTACACGTTCACGACGCTTTGCTACACCATAGATATGTACAAAAAAAGGAGCGAACCGGTCAGGTCGATGCTCGATTTTTCGCTCTTCGTCACCTTTTTTCCGCACCTCGTGGCCGGGCCGATTGTCCGCCCGCCGCAGCTCGTGCCGCAATTTGAGACCGAGCGAAAGGCGACGCGGCAACAGTTTTTCGATGGCCTTTTCCTCCTTTCGCTCGGCCTTTTTATGAAGGTCGTTTTGGCCGACGGGATGCTCGCTGGCACGGCCGACGCGATTTTCGACAGCCATGCCCCGGTCGCGGCAATGGATGCCTGGGCGGGCGTTTTTGCGTTTTCGGGGCAGATTTTCTTTGATTTTGCGGGCTATTCGACCTGCGCCATCGGGGTTGCCCTCTGCCTCGGTTTTGTGCTGCCGCAAAATTTCAACTATCCATACGCGGCAATCGGCTTCTCCGATTTTTGGCGGCGGTGGCATATCACGCTCTCGACTTGGCTGCGCGACTACCTTTATATCCCGCTCGGCGGCAATCGTTTGGGCCTCCGCCGGACCTATTTCGCGCTGATGGTCACGATGCTTTTGGGCGGGCTTTGGCATGGCGCGAACTGGACTTTCGTCGCATGGGGCGGCCTCCACGGCCTCTATCTTTGGGTGGAAAAAGGCATCCGCGACAACCGCAAATCGCCGCCGCCGACCAATCGGCCCGTGCTTTTCGCCGCCGCGATCGGCACGTTTTTGTTGGTCAACATCACTTGGGTATTTTTTCGCGCCGACAGTTTTTCAAAAGCGGGCGAACTCCTTTCTTCGATGTTCGGCCTCGCCGAAGGAAAGCCCGAACTGACCACATTGGCCCTCCTAAAAGTCGCCATCATCATCCCCGCAATGCTCGTTTTTCATTGGCTGATGCGCGAAACGAGCGTTTTGAAAATGGCCTATCGGTTGCCAAATTGGGGCTTGGCCGCCGTCTGGGCCTTTTTGGTTTTGATGGTCATTTGGGCGCAGGAGAGCAGTAGCTCGTTTATTTATTTTCAGTTTTAAAACATCCATTTTTCATTCAAACCCAATCTTTTTTATGAAAAAACCCATGCTTTCCCTCGCTTTCGCGTTCCTGCTTTTTTCCGCAAAAAGCCAATCTGCCGACGAACTGGCCATCCAAAAAACCTGCGAGGCCGAGACCCGGGCATGGCTCGCCGCCGATGCCGCAACATTCAACAATTGCTGGCAAATCCGCCCCTATTCCCGCATTTTGGTCTCGACCGAGGACGGCCAGACTTTCGCCATTGGCGCAGACCAAATGAAGCCCGCCGTGGCAACGGCGATGGGTAATGGCGGCACTTTCGAGATTTTTAATTTGAAATACAGTATCTCCGGCAACTCCGCTTGGGTCACGCACGACGAGGTCAAAACGGCCACGGACGGCTCGAAACACCACTCTTATGAATTTCGGATGCTCGAAAAAGTGGACGGCGCGTGGAAGATTGTGGCCATGTCGGTCCATCATCAAAAGGCGAAATAGCAAAACCCATGGCGAGCCTCCTTCTCCGCAACCTCTTTTTCACCTTCCTCCAACCGGGCATCGTCGCCGGGCTCGTCCCTTTTTTATTGATAAAAGGGAATGAAATGGGCCATTCGGGCGCGGCCCAATATGCAGGGGCCGTGGTCGGATATACCGGGCTGCTGGTCATGCTGGCCTGCATTTTCCGCTTCGCAACCGATGGACAGGGGACGCTCTCGCCCGCCGACCCGACCCAAAAACTGGTCAAAAAAGGCCTTTACAGGTTCAGCCGAAACCCGATGTACGTTGGCGTGATGGGCATTTTGGTGGGCGAATCGCT
>JANOQP010000661.1:0-6103 GCA_031414895.1 Saprospirales bacterium | reverse complement strand
CTGAACCATGTCATTATAATGTAAGAAGCAAAAAAAAAATAGCGGGCGAAGGGACGGCGGTTTTTTTTCATTTGAGTGAAAAAAGGTCTTTTTTTTTACAAAAATCCGCCCAAAACCTTCGCCCAAAACTGAATTGCGTGCAAAAATATTTCAAGTCGGTCAAAAATTTACTAAGCCTGTTCCGCCGCGAGGAGGGCGACAAGGGCCGCAGCCTCCTATCGAAACTCCGCGACAACTATCACCTCATCATCCGCGACGATGATACGTTGGAGGAGATGGCCAGTTTCAAGCTTTCGCCGATGTCCGTTTATATCGGTTTGAGCAGCCTGATCGTCGCTACCGCCATCGGCGTGACCTTCCTTATTATATATACGCCGCTAAAAAGGTACATCCCCGGCTACGGCGACCTCAAAAAAGACTCGCAGCTCATCGAGCTCCGCAAAAAAGTGGACGAGCTCGAAGACCTCACCGACTCGCAGAACAAGTACATCGACAATTTCCGCCATATCGTGCAGGGCGATGTGAAATACCTCGCGCAAACCTCCGACACCATCGAAGTGAACACGAACGAGGCCGCAAAACCCGGCACGGCTGCCAATCTTCCCGCCCAAAACAATGAAGCCAGTCCCGACGAAAACACCGCCGCCGGCCCAAACCCGACCGGGATCGCTGTTTTTGCCTCCGAAAAACCGCTCGAGCTCCTCTATTTGAGCGCACCGATGCGCGGCGAGGTGACCAAACCGTTCAAGCCGGCAGAGGGCCATTTTGGCGTGGACGTGGTTGCCGGAAAAGGCACGCCCGTGCAGGCCGCGCTCGATGGGATGGTCGTTTTTTCCGGATTTTCGGTCGAAACGGGCTTCACCATCGGCATCCAGCACGCCAACAATGTCGTCACTTGGTACAAGCACAATTCCAATTTGTTGAAAAAAGAGGGCCAGTCCGTCAAGTCCGGCGAGGCCATCGCCATCATCGGCAACACGGGCGAGCAATCGACCGGGCCGCACCTGCACTTTGAGCTTTGGTTTCGCGGCAGGGCGGTCAACCCGAGGGATTTTATCAATTTTTAAACTATACCATGATCATCGAAAAGAACCTCCAAGAAACCTTCGACGAGCGCGGCGAGCGCATCAGCCCCGTCCTCCCGCAGACCACCAAAAACTACCTCATCGACATCGATGGCACGGTCTGCGACGACGTGCCCAACGAGGAACCGGAGCGGATGCGCCACGTTTTGCCCTATCCCGACGCGCTCAAGATCTGCAACAAATGGTACGAAGAGGGCCATATCATCACTTTTTTCACCTCCCGCACGACCCACGAGCACAAGGCCATCACCGAGGAATGGCTCGACCTGCACGGCTTCAAATACCATGGCGTTCTCTACGACAAACCGCGGGGCGGCAACTACCATTGGATAGACAACCATATCGTGAAGGCGACCCGTTTTAAGGGAAAATTCACCGATTTGGTGGTTAAAACGCACGAAATCGAGGTTTTTGAAGGCGAGTAAAATGGACATTGAGAAACTAAAAAAGAAGGCCGAGCGCATGGGCCGCTGGCTCAACAGGCTCTCCAAGATTTCCCCAAAGACGGCCGGGCGGCTGGCGTTCCGGCTTTTTTGCACCCCGATGTCCGGTCGGCTGCGCGAAAAAGACCGTGAATTTTTGGCGACCGCCCACACAAAAATGCTCGAAACGGGCGGCCAGACCATCGCAACCTACGAATGGGGCAACCCCGAAAACCCGCTCGTCATTTTTGTCCACGGCTGGGAATCGAACGCGGTGCGGTGGCGGTATTTCATTCACGAAGGGATAAAAAATGGCTGGCGGGTCGTTGCTTTTGATGCCCCGGCGCAGGGCGCATCGAGCGGGCGGCAGCTCAATTTGCCCCTATTTATGAACGCCTTGGCAACCGTTTCGACCCATTTTGGGGCAGCGGAAGCAATCGTCGGGCATTCGCTCGGCGGCGCGGCCATCATGCAGGCACTCGCAAAAACCGCGATGCCGCACCCAAAAAAGGCGGTCATCATCGCCAGTTTTGAGCATACGACGGATGTTTTTCGGAATTTCCAGCAATTTTTTGGCCTCAACGAGCGGCTGTTGCAAGAGCTGAACAACGAGGTCTTGCGCATCAGCGGCCAGCCCGTCGAGGCATTTTCAAACAGCCTTTCCGTGAAAAACCTCGGCCATGTCCGCGCCCTTTTCCTGCACGATACCGACGACAAGACCATCCCGGTTCAAGATGGGCGGAACAATTCTGCCGCATGGCCGGGCGCAATTTTTACCGAAACCAACGGCCTCGGCCACCGGATGCAGCACGGTTCGGTGGTGAAAACGATCTTCAAGTTTTTGGCCGAGGGCCAATAAAAAAACTTCGGTGCATGATCGATGGCTGCCCAAATTGCGATAAAAACTACATTTGACCCGTCAAAATCGGCAACCTCTCGCCGTCAGCCGTCCACCGTTAAACAATCACAACATGAGGCTCTTAAAGTTCCTGTTCGTCTCGCTCCTGATCTTGACCGGCATTTTTTGCCTGATCGGCGCATTTGCCAAAAAGGATTTCCACATCGAACGCGCCGCGCTGATCAAAGCCCCGAAACCGGTGGTTTTTGACCAAGTCCGCTTTTTTTCCAATTTCCAGGTCTGGTCGCCGTGGTCGGGCCTCGACCCCCGGATGCGCGTCAGCGTTGAGGGCATGGACGGCACGCCCGGCTGCGTCTATCGCTGGGACGGCAACGAGGCGGCGGGCAAAGGCTCGATCACGATCCGCTCGGTTGATTCCAATTTGATCAAGACCGACGTACAGATCCTCGAACCGTTCGGCTCGATCGGCAACAGTTTTTACAGCATCAACGAGGCCGACGGCGGCGGCACGAAGGTCGTCTGGGGCTTCGACATGAAAATGCCGTTCCCGTTCAACGCGCTCGCCATGTTCACCGACCTCAACAAGGCGTTCGGCGCCGATTATGAGAAGGGCCTTGACCAGCTCCAAAAACGCTGCGAGGATTTTTATACCCCGAAAGACTACCTCGGTTACGCGGTCGTGGAC
Source organism: Saprospirales bacterium (assembly GCA_031414895.1). Lineage (GTDB taxonomy): Bacteria > Bacteroidota > Bacteroidia > Chitinophagales > Saprospiraceae > JANOQP01. The sequence goes on along the minus strand of JANOQP010000661.1, from coordinate 3,052 downwards.
TCCATGCAGGGGCCCCGGTTTTTCGCCTCGACCGCCCGGCAGGTGGTCAGCGTGGCCGACATCCCGGTTTTTTTGGCAAAAAACTACGGTGCGCTCGGGCAAATTTTCACGATGCAAAAATTGGAAATGGACGGGATGCCCTGTGGATATTATTGGCCCTTTGCCGAAATGGCCAACGGAAAATTTGACATGGCCGCCGCGGTGCCCTTCAAGCACAAGGCAAAAAAACCGCCCGCGCTCGGCCCCGAAATCGATGTAGAGGAGCTCGGTGGCCGCGCACTGACGATCGACCATTTTGGCAGCTACGAAAAGACCGCGCTGGCCCACGAGGCCCTGGACAAATACATGGCCGAACATAAATTGGCGCTCATGCCGCCCGCCATCGAGGAATACATGAACGACCCGATGGTCGAAAAGGACACAGCGAAATGGCTGACGCGGGTCATCTATTTTGTCAAGCCGCTGCCGGACGAGGAGAAGAAGCAGTGATTTTTTGGGTGCCCATGGTTTTACAAAAAACACCTATGAAAAGCCTCTTTTTGGCGATAATCTGCCAATTTTGCTTATCTGCTTTGTTGCTCGGCCAATCCGATACGGCCTCCAATTTTCGGCGCGAGAAAGTGCTGAAAAACTGTTTCCATGTCCAAACTGGCGGCACAACTGGTTGGTATTCAGTCAATTATGAACGGTATTTTCGACACAAGCGCCTACCGCATCTTTACCTATTGGCCGGCATTGGTTATTATAAAATTGCATATAAAGAGACAAAATGGAAAGGCTCGCCTGTTTTTATGAAAGTGGGGGTCGAGTTTGGGCCATTCCGGGCTGATATTGGGGTAACGGATGTGTTGGCGTTTTACAGTCACCGCCGCGCGCCATTGGGCGCTCCTGGGGCTTATTATTATGGGGAATACGAGAAAACCCGTTTTACATTTCTCGAAGCTGGCGTGTCGAGGACGTTTTGGAAACGATTGGCGATCGGGATCCATGCTTTTCCCATTCGAGTGTCCGATGAAGGTGGAATATCGGAATTTATCGACCACATCAATATGGACGCTTATGACCTGAAGGATGCGGGCCAGAATTGGATTTTTTGGGGGAGTTTTCAAGTAGGGTTTTTGTTTTGAGGCCGTTGTTGGCGTCCCCGCCAACAACATTTGAGGCCGTTGTTGGCGTCCCCGCCAACAACATTTCACTCCTTAAAATCCATGATGTTCACCCGGTTTTCACAGAAATCAATATTGACCGGGTCGTTCGAGGCGATGACGACCGTCCGACATACCAACTTTTGCCAAAAATTTCTACTTTTTGGCAAGCATTTCTTGCAAAAAATCTATGGTTTTCTGCATTTGAATGATTTGACTTTGAACTGGTGCGTTGAACAACTCATGAAATTTGGCAAGATCTTCCAAACTCAAAGTGACAATTTGATAACGACATTCAGAAATAGTAAGTGGCGATTGTTTTCTTGAGACCATGTTTAAAAAATGCCGTTTCGCAGGTTTCAGTCCCGGAACGGCATTTTTTTTGCCTTTTTTGGGGTAAAAATGCCAAATTATCATCGAGCGGCCTGTTATTTCACGATTTTTAGGCTCAAATCCAGCGGCTGCGCGGAGTGCGTCAATGCGCCTGACGAGATAAAATCGACGCCCGATTGGGCAATTTTGCGCACCGAAAACAGCGTCACGCCGCCCGAAGCCTCCGTTTCAAAACGCCCCGCGACAATCGCCACGCCCTCGGCGAGGATCGGCAGCTCAAAATTATCGAGCATCAAACGGTTGAAACCGCCGATTTCGAGGGCCTCGTGGAGTTCCATCAAATTGCGCACCTCGACGGTGATTTCGAGGTTTAAATTATTGATTTTCAGGTAGTTGTGCACGTTGTCGATGGCCTCGCGCACGCCGCCCGCAGCTTCCACATGGTTGTCCTTTATCATGATCCGGTCGAAAAGGCCGAAGCGGTAATTTTCGCAGCCGCCAATCTTGACCGCCCATTTTTCGTAAAAACGGACGAGCGGCGTGGTCTTCCGGGTGTCCAAAATTTTCACCGGCAGGTCGCCGACCTCGAACGCGAAACGGCTGGCCAATGTCGCGATGCCGCTCATGCGCTGCATCGTGTTCAGCACCAACCGCTCGGCGGTCAAAAGGGCGCGGGTGTTGCCCTCGACATCGAACGCGACCTGCCCAAAAATGGCATCGTCGCCGTCTTTTTTGTTGAAATGGACGGTCGCCGTCGGGTCTATTTTCGCGAAAATGCGCCGCGCCATTTCCAGCCCGGCGATGATGCCGTTGTCCTTTATCTTCAAAATGGCGCGGCTGCGGCTATCGGCGGCGACGGTCGCGAGCGAGGTGTGGTCGCCAGATTCGACGTCCTCTTTGAGCGCAGTCTCGATGAACCAGTTGAGTTTTTCCTCGGTGACGTAAATGGGCAATTCGTTCATTGTCAATGGTTTAGGTTGGAAATCTGTAAGAGTTTTGGTAGTTGGTCGAAAATCGCTTTGTCATTCGCCTCTGGCGAATGACAAAGCGAAAATGCACCACCGTCGTCAAAAAAACAATTGGGAGAAGTATATCTTGCGGCATTCCCGAACCCGGCATTTGAAACCATGACCATCGTTTATGGCAATTCGAGCGAAGGTTCACAGCTTAACGTGTTCAGCCAGACGGGAAAACGGGTTTTTTCCTCCGAAATTCAAAATCCGGAAGGGGTTCAGACCTTGGAAGTTTCAAATTTGCCCAGCGGGTTGTACTTTTTGCATATTGTTCCAAATGATGGCAGGAAATCTGTCATCCAAAAATTAATTATTTTGGACTGATGTAAACTAAATTGTCAATGAGATTTTTAGTAATTAGGATACACCCAATTTTCAGATACCTTCTTCTGGCACTTGGGTGTTTTTTTACCTCATTTTGGTCAAAACCCAGTTGTAGTGCTCAAAAGTACGACTACAATTGGGTTTTGGGCTACAGTAATATTTCCACTGACCCGGAATATGGTGGAATGACCATTGATTTTACTCCAAAACCTCCACTGCTTTATAAAAGTGAGCGGT
>JANOQP010000660.1:0-5616 GCA_031414895.1 Saprospirales bacterium | reverse complement strand
TTCTCGGCGACGGCGACGGGCGCGGGCGCACTGACCTATCAATGGCAACTCGACCTCGGCAGCGGCTTCGCCGATATTTCCGGCGAGACCAATTCGAGCCTCGTTTTGGCAGATGTCGCAGGTTTTAATGGCTATAAATTTAAGGTAAAAATCAAAGCGGCGGGCTGCGGCGAAACGGTTTCGAGCGAGGCCATTTTGACCGTCGAAGGCGCGATAACCATTTCGGCACAGCCGCAAAACGCAGGAAACTGCGCGGGCGGCGGTGCGGGCGGCGGCGTTTCGTTTGCCGTCACGGCGGCAAATGCGGGCGCGGGAACCCTCGGTTATCAATGGCAGGAGCAAATCGGTGGAGTGGGGGCTTGGGCAAACGTCTCGAACGGCGGTGTCTATTCCGGCGCGACCTCGGCGACCCTTTCCTTGTCCAGCGTCACGGGCAAAAACGGCAACAAATACCGCGTCGTCACCTCGACCTCGCAATGTTCGTTGACCTCGACCGCCGCGACATTGACCGAAGAAGGCCCCGTCGCCATCACGTTGAACCCATCGGGCGTAACGAAATGCACGGGCGCGGCAGCGGCTTTTGTCGTCGCGGCAACGACCGGCACGGCCCCCGCGACCTATCAATGGCAATGCCTTTCGACGGCGGGCGGCGCGGTTTGGATAAATCTTTCCGACGGCGCGATTTACGGCGGCACGACCACCAACGCATTGACAATCAACAATGTAACCGGTTTCAACGGCTTCCAATATCGTTGCACCGTCGGTACGGCGGCCTGCCCGGGCGTGGTTTCGAGCGCGGCAACTTTGCAGGTTCAGGGACCACTTTCGGTCACGACCCAACCTGCGGCGACCGTTTCGGGATGCACCGGCAGCGGCGTGACGATTTCCGGCGCGGGCGCAAATGCGGGCGCGGGAACGGTTCTTTATCAATGGGAAATTTCCACGAACGGCGGCTCGACCTACTCGAACGTCTCGAACGGCGGCGTTTATTCAAATGCCACGACCGCGACACTTTCGATTTCAAATGTTGCTGGTTTGAACGGAAACAAGTACCGTTTGAAAATCTACACGACCCAATGCACGTCGGGCATTTTGACAAATGCGGCGACCATTTCGGTTGAAGGCGCATTGAGTTTTGCTGCCGCCGGACAACCGACCAACCAATCGGGCTGCGGCACCGGCACGGCCATTTTCATGGCCTCGGCGACGAACGCGGGCGCGGGGACGGTCATTTATCAATGGCAAATTTTGGTCGGCGCGGTCTGGACAAATCTGGCCGACGACGCGGTGTACAGCACCACGGCGACCAACGAACTGCACCTCGCCAGCGTCGCAGGTTTGAACGGAAAACAGTACCGTTTGAACGCGACGACGGCCTCCTGCGGAACGGCGGTTTCGTCGAACGCGGCCACTTTGACGGTTCAGGGCCCGCTCTCATTTTCGGCGCAGCCGGTCAACACGACGGTCTGCCACGACGGCCCCGCCACTTTGCTGACCACGGCGGTCAACGGCGGCGGCGGCACGACCACTTTCCAATGGCAGACCCGCGCAAACGCCGGGGCGGCTTGGACGAATGTGGCCAACAACGTCAATTATTCCGGCGCGACCGCTGCGAACCTCACGATTTTGCACGCCCTCGGATTGAACGGACGGCAGTATTGTTTGAAAATTTCGACCTCGCAATGCCCGCAACTTTCCTCGGACATCGTGACTTTGACGGTCGAAGGGCAGATTTCTTTTTCGACAAATCCAACCTCGGCGACGAAGTGCGCGGGCAGTGGCCACACGTTCACGTCGGCGGTCGCCAATGTCAGCGGCGCGGGCGCGGTCACTTATCAATGGTATGAAAAAGTGGGCGCGGGCGCGTTCGTTTTGATGACCGGCGAGACCAACGCGACCTTGATTTTTGCAAATGTTGCGGGCAAAAACGGCAACCAATATTATGTGAAAGCCAAAACCGGCACCTGCGCGGAAATCACTTCCAGCACGGCCACTTTGACCGTCGAAGGCGCGATTTCCATTTCGGCAAACCCTGTTTCGGCAACAAAATGCGCGGGCGCAAGCCACACATTTAGCGTCAGCGCAAGCACGGCAGCGGCTGGGACTTTGGTTTATCAATGGCAGGTCTCGACCAACGGCGGCACGACCTGGAACAATGTTGCCTCCGGTGGAAACGCCGCGACGTTCAACATTGCCGATGTTTCCGGAAAAAATGGCAACCAATATCAGGTCCTCGTCTCGACGGGCGCGTGTGCGGCTGCCTCCTCGACGGCTGCGATTTTGACCGTCGAAGGTGCTTTGACCCTCGTTTCGCCAGCCGATATCACGGTTTGCGGCGGCACGGCGACCACTTTGACGGTCGGCGTGACGAACGCGGCGGCTGGCACGGTTTCGATTGTTTGGGAAAGTTCGACCGACGGCACCAACTGGTTTGCCGTTGCCGACGACGCGACTTTTGACGACGTGACGACTTCCGTTTTGAAAATAAACGACGTGACCGGCCTCGACGGGATTCAGTTCCGGGCGCAAGTTTCGACGGGTGCGTGTGCAGCCGCGACGACGGCCCCGGCCACGATTTCGGAGGAAGGCGCGATTTCGTTCACCGCGCAGCCTTCCGCTTCGCAAACGAAATGCGCGGGCGAGACGGCGACCGTTTCCGCGACAGCGGCAAATGCCTCCGCCGGTGTCATATTATATGAGTGGCAGGTTTGGAACGGCTCGGCTTGGGTCGCGGTCGTGGACAACGCCATTTATGACAATGTGGCCACGAACTCATTGACAATCAATGATGTAACTGGTTTGAACGGCAAAAAATACCGTTTGAAAATTTCATCGGCAGTTTGCTCGGCGAAGTTTTCTGATGAAAGCATTTTGACGGTGCAGGGCCCAATCACGGTTTCCACCAACCCAACGGCAGCCGTTTCCAAATGCGCTGGCGAAAGCCTCGTGCTGACGGCCGGTTTTGCGAATGCGGGCGGCGGCGCGGTTTCGGTGAAATGGGAGGTTTCGAGCAATTCCGGCTCGACTTGGGCAGATGTCGCGGACAACGCGGTTTTTGACAATGTTGCCACTAACTCATTGACAATCAATGATGTAACGGGTTTGAACGGGCAGCAATTCCGCATGGTTGCCACGTCTTCGGCCTGCACGGGAGTCATGGCGACGAGTGCGACGGTGCTGACGGTTGAAGGCCCAATCACGTTCACCCAACCGGCCAACATGGATGCCTGCGCGGGCACGGCACAGTCGTTTTCGACGACGGTGACGAACCCCGGCGGCGGCACGGTCGCTTATCAATGGCAGGTTTCGACGAACGGCGGCACGACTTTCACCGACCTCTCGAACGGCGGGATTTATTCCACCGCGACGACCAACACGTTGAATATCAGCAATATCACAGGTTTGACCGGCAGACAATACCGCGTCAAAATTTCGAGCGGTGCTTGCGCTCTGCAAACTTCCAATGCCGCGATTTTGACGGTCGGCGGGCCGTTCCCGGTCTCCGTCCAGCCAATGGATGCCGATGTTTGCGCCGACCAGCCCGCGACTTTCACCGCGACGGTCACGAACTCCGGCGGCGGCACCTTGACCCAGCAATGGCAGGTTTCGACCGACGCGGGCGCAACTTGGAACGATGTCGCCAACGGCGCACCGTACTCCGGCGCGACTTCCAACTCGTTGAATATCAGTGATGTAAATGGTTTGAACGGGTTCAAATACCGCCTCGCCGTCAGCACGACGGGCTGCGGCGCGGGCGCGGGCGTTTCGACAAATGCGGCCTTGCTCGTGGTCAACGCGGCGGCTCCGGCAGCCAGCGCGGGCAGCGACATGACGGTTTGCGGCTCGAACAACACGGTGAATTTGGCGACAGCCACGACCCCCGCAAGTTTTGCCAACGGCATGATTTCGTGGGCAAGTGCGGGCAGCGGCACGTTCAGCGACCCGAACGCCATCCACCCAATTTATACGCCATCGGCAGCCGACAAAACGGCGGGCAGCGTCAGTTTGACCCTCGTCATCACGGGCAGCGCGAGTTCCTGCGGGACTTCGGCGGCGCAGGACGAGATGGTTTTGACCTTCGACAACGCCAGCGTCCCGACGGCCAACGCGGGCCCGGATTTCACGGTCTGCACGGACGCGCTGCCGATAAATTTTGCCAGCGCGGCCACCCCGCCGACCGCCACGAACGGCTCTGTTTTTTGGACAAAACCGGGCTCGGTAACAGGCACGTTCAACAATACGAACAGTTTGACCCCGATTTTCACGCCATCGGCAGGAGATATTTCCAACGGCAGCGTGGTTTTGACTTTGACGGTGCAGGGAAATCAAGGTGCCTGCGTCGGGGTTTTGCGGAGCGATGCCATTCAAATCGGCATCACCCAAAACAACGTGACGAGTGCCACTATTTCCGGCCCATCGGGACTTTGCGCGGGCAGCACGGGCAATTTGCAGGTAAATATTACGGGCGGCACTTCGCCGTTCACGGTCGTTTATTCCAACGGGACGACCAATTTCACGGTAAATAATTACGCCTCCGGGGCGAACATCCCCGTTTCGCCCGCCACGACGAAGACCTATTCTTTGGTCTCCGTCCACGACGCGATTGCTTGCCCGAAAACTTCCGGTTTTGGCGCGGCGGCAACGGTAAATGTTTCTGGAAATGACACCGACGGCGACGGCCTCTGCGATTCCGTGGACCCGAACCCGACCGACCCATGCCAGCCGTCCGCGACCTCGCCGACCTGCGACCAGGACAACGACGGTTTGACAAATGCCCAGGAAACGACCGCCGGGACAAACCCAATCGTCGCGGACACCGACGGCGACGGCCTGAACGATGGCGAAGAGGTGACGGGAACCGATAATTTGGGAACACCGATTGTTGCCGCCGGAACTTCCGACCCGCTCAATGCTTGCTCGCCGGATGCTTCCAGCGTGGCTTGCGACCTCGACAACGACGGCACGCCGAACGGCACCGACCTTGACGACGACGCGGACGGCATCGCCGACACGCAGGATCCAAAACCTTTGGACACCGACAACGATGGTGTAAATAATGCCACCGACCTCGACGACGACGGCGACGGCATCGCAGATTCGACAGAATCACCGGCCAATTTGTTGAACACCGACAACGATGCCCAACCAAACGCGACCGATACCGACGACGACGGCGACGGCATCCCGGACACGACGGAGCAAGGCACATTGGTCGGCGGGGTTTATACTTTGCCCGATGTTGATGGCGACGGTCTGCCAGATTTGGTGGACCCGCTCGACACCGACGGCGACGGAACGCCAGACACGGCTGACCTCGATGATGACGCGGACGGGATTGCCGATACGCAGGACCCAAAACCTTTGGACACCGACAACGATGGTGTAAATAATGCCACCGACCTCGACGACGACGGCGACGGTATCGCAGATTCGACAGAATCACCGGCCAATTTGTTGAACACCGACAACGATGCTCAACCAAACGCGACCGATACCGACGACGACGGCGACGGCATCCCGGACACGACGGAGCAAGGCACATTGGTTGGCGGGGTCTATACTTTGCCCGATTCCGATGGCGATGGTCTTCCTGATTTGGCGGATATTTTGGATACC
>JANOQP010000659.1:0-4703 GCA_031414895.1 Saprospirales bacterium | reverse complement strand
ACCACGGCCCTGCCCGGTTTCCGTTTCTGCATTTATTTTATGGACGTTTTTGACGTGGAGGTGCTGACGGACGTGCCTTTTGCCGAGGCCGAGGCATTGGCAAAAAAAATGATGGTCGGCCAAATCTTCACCTCGGCGGGCAAAACCGTCAAAATTGAGGACATCAGCTTGTTCGGGCAGAACGAAAAAATGGTCGTCGAAACCAAATTGAGCGGTGCTTTCAACGGCAAGATTTTCTTCACCGGCATCCCAAGTTACGACTCGACGGCGAACGCGATCTCGCTGCAAAACTTTGATTATCAATTAGATACAAAGAATTTTTTGTTCAAATCGGCAAGTTGGCTCTTTCAGGGGCCGATCCGCAAAATGATGGAAAAGAACATGGTCTTCCCCCTCGACGAGAACATGAAATCGCTCCGGGCCACAATCGCCCAGACGCTCGAACGGTACGAGGTCCAGCCCGGCATCATCCTCTCCGGGACACTCGACGATATGCGGTTCGACCGGACCTTCCTCACGCCCGGCTCGATCAGGATGGACATGAGTGCGCGGGGGAAACTGAATTTGGACGTGAAAGGGCTTTGAAAAGGCCGCTCAAAACCGATTGACCATTCTTAAAGAATGACGACGGGCACTCACACTTTCCAAAGCCTCAAAAAAAGCACCTCCAACGCCAAAAACAAGAGCGCGAAAACGACGCACCAACGCCACAAAGTGATCCCCTGATTTTGTTCGCCAACGATCTGGGCGAGGCTCGCTTCGGCGGCGGCGGATAGGATTGTCATGTTTTTGGGCAGGTTTTCGCCCAGCTCGGTTTCTGTGAAATAGTCGAGCGCGCTTTCTTTCCGGTCATAGTTGAACGCAAATTCGGCCAGCGTCGAGTCCGGGCGCAGCGAAAGTTTGTACCAGCCCGCGTCGCGCACCTGCGTTCCGGGCGTGAGCAGGGCCTTCGAGCCGAGGACGCGCTGTTCGGGGATGAACTCGTTGTTGCCCGCTTCTGCGCCCTGTTTTTCCTGCACGCCGCGCAGTTTATAGACGATCTCGCGGCCAGCGGAGGCCAGCGGGTGGTTGGCTTCGAGCACTTCGTCCTTGCCGATTATAAACGCGATTTTGCCCGATTTTGCCCCGGCGATGGCTATTTTGAACAGCATCGGCACGAAAATCTCGCCCGATTTTGTCAAATTTGACGAAGTCTCATCGAGCGGCACGGCTGAAAAATAGACCGCGCCCGCTCCCGCCGGATATTTCATCAAAAACGGCGAACCATCTCGATAGGTCAAGATTGGTTCGCCCCGGTTGGCGGCGAACTTGAAATTTTGTGCCGAGCTGGGCAGCCGCAAATTGGCCGATTTGTTCAAAAAAACATCGCGGAAAACAAACTCGTCCGTGTTCACCTGCGACACTTGGCGGTCGGCTTTTTCGAGGCTGCCGATCTCGCCCCCGCCGATGCTTTGCAAGAAATTTTTGTACGAAACAAGGTCCGCCGCGACGGGCGGGAAGACCAAAACATTGCCGCCCGCCTGCGCAAAACGTGCCAGTTCGCTCGCGAGGCCCGACGAAATTGCCGGGACATCGTGGACGATGATGCACTGGTTTTCGCCAAATTTTGAATAGTCCAAAGAGCGCGACGGCTGGTTTTTCAGCCCAAAAAACTTGGCCCCGGCGAACGCCTTTTGAATGGCCGCGTTTGGTTGCAAGTCGTTGATGGTCAATACGTTGATGCGGTTGGCGACGTTGAAATTGAGGTAATAATCGTCGTCAAATTGCACCGGAAAATCCGTGATCGAGAGCTTTGCCTCGTGCCAGCCGGGGTGCAAAATGGTGAACCGCACGGTGTCCACGATCGAGCTGCGCGGGGCGATTGAGAGCGTCCCGACGGGCAGCGTTTGGCCGTCGTGGCGGAGCGAAAGGCGCACCTCGGAGGCCGGTTCGTCGGTTCGGTTGGAGATTTTGACGAAGAGCGTCGAGGTCAGGTTGAGCATCTGCACGGGCGATTCGAACCACGCGCTGTCGATGCTCAAATTCTTTTCCTGCACGGCGCGCATCGGGACGAGATTCACCTCCACCGTCGAGTCTTTGAAGGCCGCCAGATCGGTCGCGTTTTTCTGGAAATCGGTCAAAAGGAACGCCACTTTATGCGCTGCCTTGCCCGTCGCGAGGCATTGCGCCTGCCGCGAAAGCACCTTCGAGAGGTCGCGCGAGGCGGGCGACGGCTTTATTTCATCGATCAAATTGAGGGCATCCTCCTTTCCAACGAGCCGCTGGTGCCGCCCCTCAAAATCGGCCGTCAAGACCTGAAAACGGTCTTCTGCGGAATAGGCCGAAACGATGTCCTTGGCCCGCTGCCGGGCGAGGTCGAGGAGGCTTGCTTCTTTCGATAAAGCGTTCATGCTGAACGAGTTATCGACAAAAACGGAGACGGATTTTTCGCCTTTTTTCACGGCAGTTTGCTGCGGGATGAACGGCTGCGCGAACGCCAGCACCATTGCCGCAATGGCCAAGCACCGCATCAAAAGCACGAGCAAATTGCGCAGTTTTTGGCGGTTTGCGGTCTCTTCCTTGACCTCTTTCAAAAACCGGACGTTCGTAAAATAGACCTTTTTGAACCGTCGGAAATAGAACAAATGGATGATGACGGGGATTGAAATTACGGCGAGCGCACCGAGGAACCACGGGAATAGGAACTGCATTATTGGATATTATGATATTGGGATATTTGGGTGAACAGGTCAATCTTTCGGCACAAAGAAAACATCCTCCGGCTTGACGAGCATTTTTATGCGCCGCCCTTTCACCTCCACAATCTTGTCGAAGGTCGTTTCAGTGCCGTCGGCGAGGCGGAGCTTGTCGCCGTTGCGCTTCATGTACGCGGGCAGTTCAGCGAAGTCGCCTTTTGTGTCGAAAAAATAGACGAGCCGCCGGAACAGTTTTGGCAAGATCAGTATGTCGTTAAAAATGGTGTTGAGGTCCCAGATCGTGAAATCGTCAGAGCGGTCGATGACCCAAATGCCGCGGAGGTTTTTGCGGGCATCGCGCGTCGCATCGCCGAAAGTCTTTGCCAAAAACGGCTCGGTCGTTGTGTAAAAAGTGGGATAGACGAGGCCGTCGCGGCACATTTTCAGGTTGATGCAATGGTCGAGCGGCAATTGGCTGGCCAGCAAGGCCGCGCCATCGGTGAGCGGCGCATCGGGCCCAAAAATGAACGAAATGGGCCGGTTGAACGCATCAAGTCCGTCCGTCGCGATGAAACCGGGCTGCCCGTCGTTGGCCTTCGTGATGACCGAAACCGCGATCGAATACTCGACATCGGTGATTTTCAGGTGGCCCAACAGCTTTTCGAGCGCACCGATGCCAAAAGAGCGCGGTTGGTGAAAGCCCTCGTAATGCGTTTCGAGCGCGTCGATGGCCTCGAGCCGGAGCTGTTTGAGCTTCGTCTTTTTGGCCGCCGCCGTTTCCCAGGCGAATGCGTCCCAATTGGCCGCGTTTTCGGCCTGGAAACGGATGCTGTCGCCGTCGGGCTGGAAACCTTTGACGTGAAAAGTGCCTTTGATGATCTTGAAAGTTGCCATTGGTTGGATTTTTTTTGCCACAAATTTCACAAATTCCTAATTCAATTTTTTGACCAAAATCGGCTGGCGGGCCAATTTCAATTTGGCCAATTTCTTTTGCAACAAAACCGCCGCCGAACGCGCCTGATTTTCCGCAGGAAAAACCCCGTTGAGCAAAACGGCCCATCCGCCCGATTGGTTTTCGTCGAGGCATTGCCGCCGGGCGATTTCGCAGGAAAAGCCGTTTTTGGTCAAAATGGCGGCGCGTTCTTTTGCAAAATCGAGGTCGCTGAAATAGTTGTCCTGTACGACCCAGCCAGTTTTGCCGGCCCATTTTTCGCAATTTTCGGGCGATGGTTTTTTTGCAGGAACGTCCTTTTTGGGTGTGATTTCATACAAAACAGGCCGCTTTTTTGGCAAATTGGCCGAATGGCCAGCCAGTTTTTCAAAAAAACCGGCCTCGTTTTCCGGCACACCGAAGCTCGGTACGCCGCTCAAATCCGGCTCCGGTGCGGGCGCTCCGGGCAAATAGGCGGGCGGTTTCTTGTCCAAAAAAATATGGTCGCCCGGCATATAAGATTCGCCCTCGTAGGGGGCCTCGGTTTTGAGCAAGGCCGCCCGGTCTTTCGCGTCCATAAAATCGACGGGGCGATATCCGCGCGTCCACCAAACTACGATGCAGACGATGCCGAGCCCGACGGCGGCCAATATTTTTTGATGAAAATAGGATTTCATGAACCGTGCCGTCGGGTCGGTCAGGCGGTTGGCGCGGGTGAGCGACCAGCCTTTTTTGCCGAGCGAACCGAGCATTTGGGCCGGGCGCGATTGGGCGAGTTGATAGCCTTTCCAAATGAAATCACTGTCGAGGAAATACTCGAAAGTCCTCCGGTTTTGCCCGAAAGCACCGAGCCGCGACGGCGTGACGACAGGCCGGACCAACCCCGCATCAGAGACCAAAAGCAGGCCGAAACCGTTGAAAATCAACTGTTTGCGCAGTTCGGCGAGAAAAATATTGTCGGTTTCGGGGAATGCGTTTTCGGTCAGCGCGACCCATTTTTCGTCCGCCTGATAGCTTTTGAACTGCTCGACGGCGTAGATATAGCGGAACTTGCCCCTGTTTTTTTGCAAAAAATAATAGGCCATATAAAGCAGCCC
>JANOQP010000658.1:0-1710 GCA_031414895.1 Saprospirales bacterium | reverse complement strand
CATACGGCGGCGCAAATCTTTTGCACAAAAACGGGAAACCAACCATTTTTTAGCCGCTATTTTGCCCCGCAAAACTTCTTTAAAATGAGCCAAATACGCTTTTCAAATGCCAACCTTGGGCCCTTCGGCTGCCTTTTCGGGCTGGCTTTTATGGCCCTGCTCGGCTGGCTTTTTTACCAGTTCTACTTTATTTTATGGTATGCCGCGCCCGTTTTTTTCGTGCTGGCATTGATCGTCGATTGGAAAATCCCGGCGATGTGGGGCAAAAACCTGCTCCTCGTTTTCAAAAAGAACCCGATCGCGGGGCTGGTCGGGATGTTTTTCGCGGCGGTGCTTTTTCCGTTCACGGCCCTTTTCATGTTCCTGAACACGCTCGCAAAACGGCGCATCGCGCGGATGCAGGACGAATTTTTTGGCGGGCAAAACCCGTTCGCACAGCCCAATCCGGCGGCCAAAAACGAACCGGTCGAGGGGGAATATGCCGATTTTGAGGAAATTGAATCGAAGCCGAAAACACCGGGAAACAACTAAAAAATCAAGCACTTTGAACTTCTCCTGGGCCATCGCCCGCCGCTACCTTTTCGCAAAAAAAAGCACCAACGCCGTCAACCTCATCACGGGCATCGCGGTGTTTGGCATCGCAGTTGGGACGGCCGCGCTCATTTTGGTGCTCTCGGTGTTCAACGGTTTCGAGGACCTGTTGAGCGGGCTGTTCGGATATTTCAGCCCGGACATCAAGATCGAGGCGGCGAAGGGCAAGTTTTTTCAGCTCGATTCATCGAAAATCGCGGAGGTCCGCGCCGTGCCGGGCGTGCGGTTCGTGTCCGAAACGGTCGAGGAAATCGCCTTTTTTGAGTACAACGGCAGCCAGGATTTTGGGACAATAAAAGGCGTGGACCGCTGGTATGCGGCGGTCACCTCGCTCGATTCGACCATCCGCGAGGGCCGGTTTTTACTCGAAAAAAACGGCGAACCGCTCGCCGTCCTCGGTGCGGGGATGCGCAACAAACTCTCCGCGAACATCGACGACCCGTTCTCGCAGATCATGGTCTATATGCCCAAAAAAGAGGAGACCGGCGCGCTCGAAAAACCGTTCACGAGCCTCCCGATCCGCCCGGCGGGGACCTTCGCGATCCAGCAAGACTTTGATAATCAATACGTTATAACAAGTTTGGACTTCGTGCGCGAGATATTGGGCGGCGAACCGCTCATCAGTTCCATCGAAATCCGGCTACTTCCAAACACGCCACCGGACGCGGTTTCCGCGAAAATCAAAGCCATTTTGGGGGCCGAAAACTTCACGGTAAAAAACCGTTTTGAGCAAAACGAGGCATTTTTAAAACTTATGCGGCTCGAAAAATGGCTCTCTTTCGCGATCCTTTCGCTGACGCTTTTGCTAATGGCCTTCAACATGGTCGGCGCACTTTGGATGCTCGTCCTCGATAAACAAAAAGACCTCGCGACCCTCAAAAGCCTCGGCGCGGACGACCGTTCGCTGCGCCGCGTTTTCCTGATCGAGGGGCTGCTTTTGAGCGGCCTCGGCATGGCGATCGGCTCGGCCATCGCGGTGCTGATTTATTTTTTGCAAAAAAAATTCGGCATCGTCCAGATCCCCGAGGGGTTTTTGGTGAGCAGCTACCCGATCGAGATGCGCGGGCTGGATTTTTTGCCCATCGCGGCGGTCGTTTTGGGCATCGGGCTGCTGGCTTC
>JANOQP010000657.1:0-7151 GCA_031414895.1 Saprospirales bacterium | reverse complement strand
ATGTACGTCAAGCTGATCTGAATCTGCTTGTCAGTTGGGATAGTAACGTTAGCTATTCGCGCCATAACCTAACCTTGCCTTTGCTTATTTTTAGGCTTTTTCTTGTTGATGACATAGAGAACACCGTTGCGGCGAACGATCTTGCAATCGACGCTCCGTTTCTTGATGCTGGTCTTGACTTTCATTGCTCAAAATTTGTTGCACGGCATTTATGCCGTGCTTTATTTTAGAACAGCATGAATGCTGTGCTACTTGTAGCGATAAGTAATTCGTCCCCTATTGAGGTCATAAGGTGAAATTTCCACCGAGACCCGGTCGCCGGGGAGGATACGGATATAGTTCATCCGCATTTTCCCCGAAATAGTGGCCAAAAGGATGTGGTTGTTTTCAAGCCGAACGCGGAAATTGGCGTTCGAAAGTGCCTCTTCCACTATCCCATCTTGTTTGATTACATCGTCTTTTGCCATAAAAATGCCCTTTTTTGTTTCGGGCTGCAAAGGTGCGAAAATCCGGTCAATTTATTTCCAGAAGTTCAACATTCTTTTTGATTGCTTCTTCGATATAACTGTGGTCGCTCAAAATGTCCGCCTTTTCGCGGCGAACGGCAACTGTATGTTCGTAGTGTGCTGCCGGCTTGCCATCTTTTGTGTAGATGGTCCAGCCGTCTGAAAGTTGGCGGATGTCCTTTTTGCCAAAATTGACCATCGGTTCGATTGCGATGACCAAGCCTTCGCGTAAAAGAAGCCCTTGCCCCCGGCGGCCATAATTTGGCACGTCCGGTTCTTCGTGCATCGAGCGGCCAATGCCATGTCCGACCAGTTCGCGGACGACCCCAAAATTGTTTGCGCGCTCGCAATAATCCTGGATGGCAAAACTCACATCGCCCAACCTTTTTCCGCTTACCGCGAATTCAATCCCGCGATAAAGCGAGCGGTTGGTGATGGTCAAGAGCTTCATCACTTCGGGCTTGACATTTCCGACCGCGAACGTATAGGCTGCATCGCCGAAAAACCCCTCGAACTCAATCCCGCAGTCAATCGTGACCACATCGCCGTCCTTCACTTCCCTTTCCGTTGGGATTCCGTGGACAACTTGTTCGTTTATAGAAACGGTCAAGGTGTTTGGAAATCCCCGGTATCCTTTGAAAGCAGGCTTCCCGTTTTGGTCGAGGATAAAAGTCTCGGCGGCATCGTCCAAAAATTTGCCCGAAACGCCCGGTTTTATCAAAGAACCCACATAAGCGATTGTCCTGCAGACAAAATGACAGCTCGTGCGGATATGCTCGATTTCTTCGTCGGTCTTGTAGAACAGCATCGTTTAGATAGACTGTTGCATGGAGGTGCTGCGCCCTTGGATACGGCCGCCTTCTATAAGGCCCTCGTATTTCCGCTGGACCAAATAAGTTTCAACGACCCGGAGTGTATCGAGGATAACGCCGACCATGATGAGGAGCGTCGTGCCTCCGAAAAATTGCGCCCATTGTGCGTTCACGCCAGCCGTTGCCGCGAGTGCGGGAAGGATTGCTATGAATCCCAACATAAATGCACCCGGGAGCGTGATTTTCGTCGTGACGGCATCAATAAAGTCTGCCGTCGGCTGGCCCGGTTTCACGCCGGGGATGAAGGCGTTGCTGCGCTTCAAGAACTCGGCCTGATTGTTCGGGTTGATCATCAAAGCGGTATAAACGTAAGTGAAGACCACGACAAGGATGAAGAACACGACATTATAGAGCACCGAAGTGAAATCGTTGAGCGCATTGAGTCCGCCGAGTGCCGCGCCAGTTTGGTCGCCGCTGAAATATTGCAGGGCAGTAACCGGGAGGAACATGATCGCTTGTGCAAAAATGATGGGCATTACGCCAGCTGAGTTGACCTTGATGGGCAATGGTCGGTTCGCACCAGCGGCAGGGACGTAGCTTGCGCCAGCCGTTTTGCCGACGGCCTGTTTTGCGTAATGCAGCGGGATGTTTCGCACCGCTTGCACCAACAAAATCGTCGCCATGACCACCAAAAACCACATAACCATCATAATAAGGAACAAGAAAAGCTTGCCCGATGTGAAAGCTGCGGTCAATTCAAAGATGAAACCGGATGGGAGGCGTGCAATAATGCCCGCCATGATGATGAGCGACACACCGTTGCCTAGGCCCCGATCTGTGATTTTTTCGCCGAGCCACATACAGAACATGGTGCCGGCGGTCAAAATAATCAGGTTGCAGAACCAAAAAACGCCCGTCGGGATGGTCGGATCGACCGCGCCCTGGCTTTTCAGTAGGGTCAAATAACCGCCACCTTGCACCAAAGTGATGGCTACCGTCAAAAGCCGTTGCATCTGGTTGAGCTTTTTGCGGCCGGACTCCCCTTCTTTTGTTTGAAGGCGGTTGAAATATGGCACTGCAAAACCCAGCAACTGTACAATGATGCTTGCCGTGATATATGGCATCACGCCGAGCGCGAAAACAGCGGCATTGTCAAAAGCCCCGCCCGTGAAGGTGTTGATGAGGCCCAAAAGGTCGGTCGCCTTCCGGTCGTCCGCGGCTTGTTTGAGCAAATCGGGGACGACACCGGGCAATACCGTGAAACACCCGATCCTGTAAATCATCAGGAGGCCGAGCGTGTACAGGATGCGGGTGCGCAATTCCGTGATGCCCCAAATATTTTTGAGCGTCTGGATGAATTTCATGCCCAGAGGATTTTAGACGAGATTAACGGAACCGCCCATGGCCTCGATGGCCGCTTTCGCAGAGGCGGAAATAGCGTGTGCCGATACGTTCACCGTGCCGGTCAATTTGCCGTTGCCGAGGATTTTCACCTGATCGGACTTGGCGACGAGGTTTTTCTCCAACAAAAATTCGAGGGTGATGTCTTTCACGCCCCATTTTTGGGAAAATGCCTCCAATTGGCTCAAGTTCACCGCGACGTATTCAACACGGTTCACATTGTTGAAGCCGCGCTTTGGCAAACGGCGTTGCATGGGCGTTTGACCGCCCTCGTGCGCACGTTTGTTCTTGAAGCCGGAACGCGATTTGCCGCCCTTGTGGCCGCGCGTCGAAGTGCCGCCGTGGCCGGAGCCTTGGCCGCGGGCGATGCGTTTTTCCGATTTGACCGAGCCTTTGGCTGGTCGGAGGTTGTTAAGATCCATTTTATTGGTAGCTTTTGGCAGCCGTTTATTATTTCAAAAAGAAAAAATCCGGGCGGCGCAATTACGCATTGACTGCTTCGACCTTGACGAGGTGCTTGACCTTTTCGATCATGCCGACCATCGCGGAATTTGCATCAACAATCACCGAGTGGTGCATTTTGCGGATGCCGAGGGCGATGACGGTCGCTTTTTGGTCTTTCGGACGGTCGATTGGGCTCTTGACGAGCGTTACTTTGAGCTGTTGCATTTCAAATTTTTATTTGAAAAGTTCTTCCAATGTGAGGCCGCGCTGTTTTGCAACGGTGCGCGGGTCGCGGAGTTTCATGAGGGCATCAATCGTCGCTTTCACAACGTTGTGCGGGTTCGACGAACCCATTGATTTTGCCAAAACGTCGTGGACACCTGCGCTTTCCAGCACCGCCCGCATCGCGCCACCGGCGATAACGCCCGTTCCGTGTGCAGCTGGTTTGATGAAAACGCGGCCCGCGTCCCAACGGCCTTTTTGCTCGTGGGGGATTGTCCCTTTGAGGATCGGCACTTTGACGAGGTTCTTTTTAGCGTCCTCGGTTGCCTTGGCGATCGCCTCGGTGACCTCGCGCGCCTTGCCGAGGCCGTTGCCGACCTGGCCTTTTCCGTCGCCGACGACCACAATGGCCGCAAAGCTGAACGTTCGGCCACCTTTCGTCACTTTCGCAACGCGGTTGAGCGCGACGAGTTTTTCCTTTAAATCGGACTCTGGTTGCTGGGCCTGATCGCGGCGGTCACCATCGCGGTTGCCACGGCCACGGCCACGGTTGTTGTCGTTCTCGCCGCCGGGCGTGTTGGTGCCGGGACGGCCACTTCCACCACCTGGGCGACTGGATGGACCTCCAGGACGATTTTGCCCACCACCGGGACGTTTGAAATCAGCCATTTTTATTTAAAAATAGATGGTTTTAGAATTGAAGACCGCCTTCGCGCGCGCCGTCGGCCAAAGCCTTGACACGACCGTGATAGAGGTATCCGCTGCGGTCAAAAACGACCGACGAGATATTGGATTCCAAGGCGCGCGCTGCGATGAGCTTGCCAACGGAGGCCGCGATTTCAGATTTTGTGCCTTTGAATCCCGCGTCTTTTGAACAAGCTGCGGCAATCGTGTGGCCTTTCAAATCATCAATTATCTGGCAATAGATTCCTTTGTTGGAACGGAAAACCGAAAGACGCGGCTTTGCGCCGGTGCCTTTGATGTTTTTGCGAATCCGCTTATGAATGCGGGCGCGGCGTTCCAGATTCGTCATTTTCATTTCTAAAAAATGATTTGGACTTTTATTTCAATCAACCGAATTCGCTGTTTTTAATAAAAAAATACAGAAAATCAGCCGTGTTTTATTACTTTTTAGCGCCCTTCCCGGACGTTTTGCCTGCCTTGCGGCGAAGGATCTCACCCTTGAAGGAGATACCCTTTCCTTTGTAAGGCTCTGGTTTGCGGAAGGCACGGATGCGCGCACAAACCTGTCCAAGAAGTTCCTTGTCGGAACTGGTGAGGATGATGGTCGGAGGGCTACCTTTTTCCATTTTCGTGACGACTGCAACTTCTGCCGGGACGAAAAAGATGATCGGGTGTGAATAACCGAGCGTGAACGTGACCAACTGCCCTGCGTTCTCGACACGATAACCGACACCGATGATTTCCATCGTTTTGGTGTATCCGTCGCTGACGCCGATGACGCAGTTTTGGAGCAAGGCGCGATAAAGGCCGTGCATCGAACGGTGGCGTTTCGAGTCGGTCGGGCGTTTGACGAGGATTTCGTTGCCTTCTTTCTCGATGATCATGTCCGGGTCAATCCGTTGGCTGAGCGAGCCGCGCGGGCCTTTCACCGTCACCACGTTATTGGGCGCAACGTTGACCTCCACTTTCGCGGGGATGACGATGGGCGCTTTACCAATACGAGACATTTTATTTCTATTTAAAAATTTTCAAAAAACAGGTCCGTTCAGTTGGGAGGCTCGAAACCCGAGACCCCTGCCTGCCGCAGGCAAGCAAAACTCGAAACCGTCTTAATAGATATAGCAAAGAAGTTCGCCGCCGACACCTTTCTTACGAGCCTCCCGGTCGGTCATCAGACCCGACGAAGTGGACACGATAATGATGCCGAGACCATTGATGACACGGGGAATTTCTGTGGAACCTGCATATTTTCGGAGGCCTGGACGGCTCACGCGCTGCATTTCACGGATGGTCGGCCTTTTAGAGACCGCATCGTATTTGATGGCGATTTTGATGAGACCCTGACCGTGGGATGCCTCCGCGTTGTCGTCGAACGTGTATTTGAGGATGTAACCCTGTTCGTACAGGATTTCGGTCATGCGCTTCTTGATTTTGGAAGCGGGGATTTCGACAATTTTGTGGCCCGCCATTTGGGCGTTCCGGATGCGGGTCAAAAAGTCCGCAATTGGGTCAGTAACGTGCATTTTTCGCTACGAGTTTTATAAAAAAGATTGGACTTTGGACGGTGATGACTCTACTTGATAATGCTCGGTCGTCCCAGTATCCTCCGACTTGATTTTAATTATGAATGATAAATGAGAAATGATGAATTGTGAGGAATCCAAAAATTCATCATTCATCATTTATAATTCATCATTGCGAGGCTACCAGCTTGCTTTGGTGATGCCCGGAATTTTTCCGTCCAACGCCATCAAGCGGAACTTGACGCGGCAAACACCGAACCTTCGCATGTACCCTTTCGGACGACCGGTCAAGAGGCAGCGGTTGTGCTTGCGTTCTTTCGCGGAGTTTCGCGGGAGCTTGTCGAGGGCATCATAATCGCCTGCGTTTTTCAGCTTTTTGCGGAGGTCGGCATATTTTGCGACCATGAGTTCGCGCTTTTTTTCGCGGGCGATGACAGATTTCTTAGCCATTTTTTTGAATGGGATAATTAGAAAATTGGTTAATGGGCTACAATGTGCGGCAGGAATATCTCATTCCCACATTACCCCCATTATCTCATTTTTTGAAAGGCATTCCGAGCTCTTTGAGGAGCGCGAAGGCTTCGGCATCGGTGTTCGCCGTGGTGACGAACGTGATGTCCATGCCCATGATTTTGGTCACTTTTTCGATGTCGATCTCCGGGTAGATGATCTGCTCGGTGATGCCGACCGTGTAATTCCCACGGCCATCGAAGCTCTTGTCGTTGATGCCGCGAAAGTCACGGACACGCGGCAGGGCAACGCTAATAAAGCGGTCGAGGAACTCAAACATCCGCTCGCTGCGAAGGGTCACTTTGACACCAATCGGCATCCCTTCCCGAAGTTTAAAGTTTGAGACGGATTTTTTGGCCTTGATCGAAATGGCTTTTTGGCCAGTGATGGTGGACATTTCATTGATTGCGTTGTCAATCAATTTCTTGTCGCCGGTCGCGTCGCCGATGCCCTGGTTGATGGCAATTTTCACCAAACGAGGCACTTGCATGACGCTCGTATAGTTGAACTGCTTCATCAAAGCTGGCACGACCGCTTCGGAATATTTTGTTTTAAGTCTAGGTACGTAGCTCATTACCGGATGATTTCTCCTGTTGATTTAGCAAAACGGACGCTTTTGCCGTCCACTTCTTTACGTCCGGTGCGGGTCGGGTTGCCCTTGCTGTCCAGCACCATCAGATTTGAGATATGGAGCGATGCCTCCTGTTTCACGATGCCGCCCTCCGCGTTTTGCGTTGGTTTGACGTGTTTGGTGACCATGTTCAGCCCCTCGACGATTGCCCGTTTCTTGGCGGTGAAAACCTGCACGATG
Source organism: Saprospirales bacterium (assembly GCA_031414895.1). Lineage (GTDB taxonomy): Bacteria > Bacteroidota > Bacteroidia > Chitinophagales > Saprospiraceae > JANOQP01. The sequence goes on along the minus strand of JANOQP010000657.1, from coordinate 238 downwards.
GTGCCAGTTTTGCCTTTGTCGTCGCCCGAAAGCACCGTTACCTTATCGCCAGATTTGACGTGAAGTTTCGGCTCGAAGCGGGTGATTTTTTCTTTCTTTTTTGACATAACTAATGAATGGGATAATTAGGTAATTGGTCAATGTGCTAATCTGCGATGCAGCGGGCGGGCCGGGTTTTATCCCATTCCAACATTAACCCATTATCTCATTAATTTCAGAGGACTTCGGGGGCAAGAGA
>JANOQP010000656.1:0-2230 GCA_031414895.1 Saprospirales bacterium | reverse complement strand
GGCGGTTAACGCAGCCGAAGTGACTCCAATATTTATCCAATCCCGCCAATTTTCACACGAAACGGCGGCTAAAGCCGCCGGTACACGCCTGGGCTAAACAGTTACAAAATTGAAACCATGCATATCTTTTTACAGACACTTTCCATTTGCCTTTTGGCTGGCCAGCTCTTTGCCCAAGGCCCGTTCGACGGCTATCTAAAAGGAAAAAAAATGCTCGACCTGGCGGCGAGTTTGTCCGGTTCGCGGGCCGATAAATATTTCGGCGGGGGCGGTCAGAAATATGATTTTTCGTTCAAAGGGCAATCGGTCGGCCTGTTCGCCGAGGGCGGTTTGACGAAAAACCTCGACCTGATTGCGACGCTCAATTATGTCTCGTCGCCCTCGGAAAGCGGTTTGCAGGACGGCGGTTTTTTTGCCAAAATGCGGGTCTTTAAAACCAAATTGAGCGAAAAAGGGGATTTTTTGAGCGTCCTCGGCGCATCGGGCCTGCATTTCCCGGTCGGGAAATATGAACCGCAGGCCGTTGGCGCGATCGGGAAACGGGCCGTCGAAGTGCCTGCCAAACTGCTCGTCCACCTCGAAACGCGCTGGCATTTTTTCATTACGGCGAGCGCGGGGCAACATATCCGGGTCGACAAAAACGACCCAGCTGACATCGAAAAGGCGCGGCTCGAAAGGCCAAATTTTGCGCCCGCCGAGCCGCCGAACTTTCAGACTTTTTTGGTAAAAATCGGGTTCCCGGCAAAGCATTTTTACGCCGATGCCTGGTTTGAAAGCCAAAAAACGCGCGGCGGGACCGATTTTGTGCCGGATATTTTCGACCTCCCGGCGGCCAACGGCGTGAGTTTCCAGCAATTTGGCGGGACGTTCTATTATTCCGAAAACGGGCGGACGGGGTTTTTCATCAGCGGGGCGAAGATCTTTTCGGGGCGCAACATTTCGCCCGTGCGGCGGATTTCGGGCGGGGTCGTGCAGAAATTCAATTTTGCAAAAGGAAAATGATGGGCCAACGTCGAGATTTGCCAAAACCTGTCAAAAAAAACGCCGCTCCATTCCCCCTAAAATTCAGACCTTCGCCATCGTACCATTCCAAATTTTTAGCATGAAAAACATCGCCACTTCCGCTCTTTTGGCTTTTGCCCTTTTCCTTTCCACTTCTCAAATATCCGCGCAAAACCAGACGGTTTGGCTCGATATGCAGCAGTTGATGAACTCGGAAAAGTTCGCGCTCAACACCTCGACCGCCCTCACGCCGACGAAGCAGCACAAAATCACGCGCCTTCAATTTTATATCTCCGGCATCGCCGTCATCCACGACGGCGGGCAAGAGGCCGTGCTGACCGACCTTTATTTTTTGATAAACCCGGCCACTGATTCGGTCTTTAACCTCGGCCAATTGCCCTTCACGAACATTGAGGGCATCAAATTTTCCGTCGGCGTGGACAAGGACCACAACCACCTCGACCCGGCGAGCTATGCAACGGGCCACCCGCTCGCGCCGAAATCGCCCGAAATGCACTGGGGCTGGGCTTCGGGCTACCGATTTGTCGCACTCGAAGGCGATGCCGACGGGGCGAACGGCCCGGCCACCGATCATTTTGAACTTCACGCGCTCGGCGACAACAATTATCTTTCGCAGACGATCCTCACGCCCGGCAAAACCGAGGCCGATGGCATCCACCTGAAAATAAAGGCCGATTATGTCCGCCTCCTCGACGGCATCTCGACGACAGGCGGTTTTATCGCGCACACGCTCTCGGGCAAGGCCATAACTTGTATGAAAAATGCGCAGGCGGTCGTGTTTTCGGCTGCCGTGGTTTCGGGGATTTGCTGCGATGCAACGACGGGCTATTTTGTCATGGCACCCAACCCAACGACGGAAAGCGCGACCATTTTGTACGATTTTTCATCAAAGACCGCGCAGGTCGAAATGCGGGTTTTTGATGCAAGCTGCCGGCCTGTTTTTTCGACCGTTTTGGAAAACGCGACCGGGCAGTTTGAGTTTGAGACCGCATGGTCGCCGGGGGTTTATTTTATCGAGTTCAATGATCGGAATGGCCGGTTTTTGCGGAGCGAAAAGTTGATTGTCCGTTAAACGGGATTAGTTTTTCACAAAAAAAAGAGGGAAACCGATAGTCGGCTTCCCTCTTTTTTTTGTGAAAAACAATCCCGCATCATTCAAAAACAACCTTGATCGGGCGGGGCGAACTGCCGGGCGCGGTGGCTTTTA
>JANOQP010000655.1:0-2417 GCA_031414895.1 Saprospirales bacterium | reverse complement strand
GGTCTTTGACCTGCAAAACAGCGCGGTGGGCAACGCAGGTCAAAGACCTGCGGACAAAACGTATCGGGTCGCAGACCCTCACGAGCGACTGATAACCATCTCCCCAAAAAGCCGATATTTCACCATAAATATCTGACCGATGAAACGCGCCCTCCTTTTCAAGAACACCCTTTTTGCCGCCGCCGCCCTGTTTTTTTTCAACGAAAAAACAGCCGCGCAGTCCAATTTTCATGCCTTCCTGATCGGCATCGGCGACTACCCGGCCGAGGGCGGCTGGCGCCGGATCAACGCCGCCAACGACCTCGACGTGATGCGCCGGACGCTCGAACAGCGCGGCGTCCCGGCGGCCAATATCGCCACGCTCGTCAATGCCGACGCGACGCGGGCCGGCATTTTGGACGCTTTTCAATATGATTTTTTGGAAAAACTCAACTGGGGCGATGTCGCCTATTTTCAGTTTTCCGGCCACGGCCAACAGGTTGCCGACGAGCAAAATGGCGACGAACTCGACGGTTTCGACGAGGCCATCGTGCCTTTTGACTCGCCGATGAAATACGAGCCGGGTCAATATGCAGGCGAAAAACTGGTCCGCGACGACGAACTTTCAACGCTTTTTACCCAAATCCGGCGAAAAATTGGCCCATCGGGCAACCTCGTCGTCGTCCTCGATGCCTGCCATTCCGGCACCGGGACGCGCGGCATGGACATTTCCCGCGGCACCGATGTCATCATGGCCAGCCCCGAACAAGTGGCCGCCATCATGGCCGGGCAGAACGGGAAACAGCGCGGCTACGACCCGTTTTCGGCGGGCGCACCGAGCAGCGAACTGGCCCCAATGGCCGCTTTTTTCGGCTCGGCCCAAAACCAGTTGAACTTCGAGACGCGCGACGAAAAAGGGCGCGGCATCGGTTCTTTGACCTATGCCCTCGCCAAAAAACTCAACACCGCCCGCACCGACCAGACCTATCGCGGCCTTTTCGAGGAGATAAAAATTGAGATGTCGGCCATCGCCCCGCGCCAGCAACCGCAGGCCGAGGGGACGCTCGACCAGGAAATTTTTGGCGGAAATATGCGCGAGGTCGCCCATTTTTTCCACGTCACCCGCTGGAACGGCCCCGGCTCGGTCGCCATCGATGCCGGTTCGATTTTCGGGCTGAACGACGGCAGCAAGGTCGGTTTTTTCGCCCCCGAGACCCGCGATCCGCTCACCGCCCGGCCCATCGCGACGGGGACGGTCGCGGGTGCGCAGGCTTTTGAAGCGACCATCCAACTCGACGGCAGCCTCTCGGAAACGGAGGCCAAAACCGCGTGGGTCTATGTTACGGAGCAAAATTTTGGCTCGATGAAAATCGGTGTTCAGCTTGATTTGCCGCAAAACGGCGCCGTCCGCGATGCTTTTTTGGAAAAAATAAAATCCTTTCCGGTCATCGAAACGGTCGGGAAACGCGCCGAGATCTATATTTTGGAAAGCAACGGAAGGGTCGAAATATGGAACGCGCAAGATGTTTTGCTTGATGAAATCCGCACCGCGAACGACCCTGACCGCGCCGCCGATGACCTCGTGAAGCGCATTTTGGGCTATGTGCAGGCCAAATTTCTGCGCCAAATGGATTCGCAGAGCGCGCTCGTCCATGTGACAATGGAGATTTTTCCCGTGCTTTTGGACAAAAAAACTTGGACAGAAAAACCCATCCCAGCCTCCGAAAAACGCGACGGGGCGGGCAATTTTCATGCAAAAAATGGCGACATTTTGAAGGTCCGCCTCACCAACCGGGGGACAAAAGCCGCCTATTTCACGCTCCTCGACATCCAGCCGGACAACAAACTCAACGTCCTGATCCCCAGCGCGGACCAAAGCCCGTCCGAGTTCCGCATCGCCGCCGGGCAGGTCTTGGAGGTCGCCCAGCGGTTCGAGATTGCGCCGCCGTCGGGGACGGAAGTCTTCAAACTTATTGCCACCGAGCAGCCGATTGACCTCCGCCCGATTGCCGCATCGCGTGGCGAGACGGCCCAAAAAGGGGTCGGCAGCCCGTTCGAGCAGCTTTTTTCGGAAACTTTCGGCGGCGAAAAGATCCAAAGCCGGGGCGGGCGGACGCTCAACCTCGCGGCTGGGAGCATCCATGTTTCGTCGTCGACATTTATTATTGATTGATTGGCTGGTGTGCTGTCGAAAATTTTTGATTTACGAGATACGATTTACGACCTATGATTTTTTGCTGTCGCGCTATCGAATTTTTTTGATTTACGAGATACGATTTACGACGCACGACTTATGATTTTTTGCTGTCGCGCTATCGAATTTTTTGATTTACGAGATACGATTTACGACGTACGACTTATGATTTTTGCTGGTGTGCTGTCGAAAATTTTTGATTTACGAGATACGATTTACGACCTATGATTTTTTGCTGTCGTGC
>JANOQP010000654.1:0-5333 GCA_031414895.1 Saprospirales bacterium | reverse complement strand
TGCCCTCGCGCATGGCTTTTTTGAACTGGTCGAGCGTCCAATTGCCCAATCCGGTCTCGTCCGGCGTGAGATTGGCAGCGTAGGTTGTGCCCCATGGGCCGACGCAAGCGGTCAGGCTTTGGTTGAAAAGGGCCCAATTCCCGGGCGCAGTCAGGGTTTTATCCGCAATTTTGGGCAATGTCTCTGCTGCCGGATGGCCCGAAAGGAGCTTTGCCGGGTCGGGCGCGGGGCCTTGTTGGGTCATGATTTTTGGCGAATGGCAATCGCCGCAGCCCATGATCTCAACCAGGTATTTGCCGCGCTCGGCAGGGTCGGGCGTTTTAGCGGCGGCCGCGGGGTTGGCCGGGCCGGCTGTTTGGGTGCATTGCAAAAAAGCAAGGACCAGCATGGCGACGATGGTTGTTTTGACGAGTAATTTCATTTAAAGAGTTTGTTAGGTGAACAAAATAGAAACACGAAGATAAACTTAATCAAGGACTATTTTGCAAAATAAAATCTACGGTATTTTAATGTGCAGTAATTTTTCCACAGCGTTGATCGATTCAAACAGGCTTTGGGCCATTGGGGGATTTTCAAATTTTTCACCTAGCTCACGCAACCATCCATGCCGCCATCATCGCCGCAGAATACCCAAAAAACAGCGGCCAGTCCATGATCTCGCGGGGCGCGATGCCGTGTTTTTTCCATAAAAAAAGGAGCTGGCCAAGTTTTTCGACCCAAAAAGCGAGGACGTTGGCGAGTGCGAGGCCGGGCAGCCCGCCAATTTTGATGAACCAAAAGCCGAGCGCGACCTTCACCAAAACCTCCAAAATGGTGATATAAAAAACGGCGCGCCCTTCGCCGAGCGCGAGCATGGCCGGATAGGTCATCACCAAACGGCTGGCTGAAATGAGCAAAAACAGGTTGAAAACGGGGACGCTGGCCGCAAAACCTGGGCTGAAAACGAGCGGAAAAAGCCATTTGCTCAACAATAGCAAACCGATCACCGACGGGAAAACAAGGTGCATCAGCCTCCGGTTGCGGGTGCGCAATTCGGCAAGGCCGCCCGAAAAATCAGCGGCGATGCGCGGTGTCATCGCCGTCGCGAGGCCCATCGAAAGGGCGAGGGCGAGCGGGAATTCCCGTGCGCCGTACCGAAATATGGCGAAAATTACCTCGTCGCGATAGTGCCAACCAACGAGCCACGCATCAAAAAGGAGGATGAAACTGCCCGCTATTTGGTTGGCCATGAGCGGCCATGATGTGCTTAAATAATTGATTATCAACGGTTTGTCGAGCCCGGTTTTTCCCCATCGAAAAGCAAGCCATGCCGAAAAAAGCCATCGCGCAGCCGCCAAAACGATCAGCGCAATCAATGCGCCGTCCAGCCCGAAGCCGAGAAAAATGGGGACGACCGCGCAAAAAACCTGTCCACCGAACCCGGCCAAGCCCCACCAAAAAATGGCCGGCCCTTTCTCTTTCAACAAAAAAAAATGCTCGACCGGGTAGCTCGGCAAACCGAGGCAGAGCCAGCCGATGAACAGGCCGAAATTGGGCAGTTCCGCCCGGCCCGTGAGCGCGGGGACAAGCTGTTCTTTTCCAAAAAAAAGGACGAGGAACAGCACGGCTGCGATGCCGTTGAACAGCGCAAACACATTGAATATCAACGACTTGCGCCCGTTTTCTGAAAGTTTTGGAAAAATCGGCAGCATCCCGTGGAGGAGTCCCGTGACCCAAAAAAAAGTGCAGGTCGTGCCGATGAAAAGGAGCTGTTCCCACGCGCCAATCTGGCCGATGAGGAGGCCGCTCTTGGCGAGGCCGATGCTGATCGCGATGGCCGCAAATTGGCGCATCAACTGGTAGGCCTGCATGGCCGTGGCGGTCGAAATTGGGCGCAGCGAGTGTTTTTTCAACGGGAATGTGGGCAGTATTGGGCCAAATGAAGCGGTCACTTTAAGTGACCGCCTCATTATCCACCGAAAAAAAATTATTGGATGACCACCAAACGCTTCGTGATTGCCCCTTTTTCGCTTTTCAAAACGACCGAATAAACCCCGACGGGCAGTTCGTTGATGGGCAGTTCGACCACATTTTCGCCCTCATAAATGGCAACTGACGGGCGGCTGAAAACCAGTTTCCCCGAAAAATCGAACACTTCGAGCCGGGCAGAAAAAGCCTCGGAACTGGTGACCGAAAGGCGCGAACCATCGGCAGCTGTGGCCGGGTTTGGCAATAATTTCACATCGGCGACCCGTTCGAGGTCATTGACGGCGACGAGGTTGGCGGTCGTGAACTTGCCCAAAATGGTCGAATCCGGCACGCAAAAGTCCCATTTCGAGTACGGAACGACGACCCAGCGGAAGGATTTGTTGAGTGGCAAATTGGTCTTCACATCGAGGCTCGATTGCGTCGCGGGGACCAGCCCGGAGTAAAATTTGGCCGCCGGGATATTATAGAGCGAGACCCAAACATGGTAAAAATCGGCTCCGGCAACAGGTGCCCATTCGAGGTGGACACTGTCAAATTGCACGATCTCGCCGTTGATCGGGGTAAGCGGCTCGGCGGTGGCCGTCCCGGGGAGTTCAGGCCCGGCGGCGGTCGTGTAGAGGATGTCCGCGCGTTCGACCAAGAGGTTGGTGCGCATGGCCTTTGTCTGCTCGTTCGAGAACCGGTTGGCGCATTTATCGAGCGAATAGCTCATATAATATGACCCGTCGGAGAAAAACGGGATGCTGTCCGGGTCGTGCTGCTGCTTCGTGGAGTAGCTGTCGGAAGCGCAGTCCCAACGATAGTTGAGGTAATCGGGCGGCGTGTCGCAAAAGCCATCGGCGGCAAACTGGCAGTTGGAGCCGTCCATCTTTTCGACGGGCCAGCCGTCCCAATCGGTCGGGGCGGCCTTTGCATAATTGTAGTTGTTGTGGCCCTCCCAGCCAAAAAACGGGTGGGGGAGGCTCAAATTGTGGCCCAGTTCGTGCGCCCAGGTGTTGTCGCCGGCACCGGTACAGCCTTTCGAGAGGGCGAGGCCGTCGTATTGGCCCCAATAATAGCCGCAATTTCCGGCAGGGTCGGCCACAATATAGCTGTTGAGGCAGTTGGGTTTGTTGTTCTGCTTCATCATTTGACCGCCTGGGCCAAAGTTTTCATGGACATACCACTCGGTTTTGTTGATATAATTAAACGTCTGCGGGAGGTAATACCGGATCCGCGCCGGGGCATAGTCCTCGTTGAGCTCGCAGAGCGCGATGAAGGCCTTGTCCACCGAAAAATAGCCTGCCCCTGCGTCGTTGCCCAAAATATGCACCGTCATCGGGACATAAAGCCACGAGGTATCGTCGTTGCGCTGCGGAAATTCGGCCAAATGCGACTGATAATATTGCAGCCATTCGGACTTTTCAGCGGGCGTTCCGCACGGGTTTTGGGCTTGCGCAACGCCGTTTTTTACAAAAAAAAGAAAAAGGACAAAAAGGGAAACGGGTAGGATTCTGTTCATGAGAAACTCAATTGGTGATGACAAGTTTTTTGGTCAAACGCCCGGTCGGTTGGGCGAGGCTGACGAGATAGGCCCCGGCGGCGAGTTCGTGCGTCGGGAGGACGTAATTGGATTCGCCGGACGCGAAATCATGGTTTTTTTCAGAAAAAACAAGTTTCCCGCTGACCGAAGCGATCTCGATATCTGCGGTAAAAGTGTTGTCGGAGATTGTTTTGAGGCTGGCCTCGACGGTCGTCGAAACGGGGTTCGGGCTGATGCCCCATTCGCTCAAGCCCTCGATGGAAACGGTGCCGGAAGTGCCGCCCGTGATGAAATTTTGCACCGTCGAGGTAATGCCCGCGCCCATGCAGGTGGCGTACTCGTTCATCGGGGTGACGCGCCAGTAGCGTTTTGTGTTTGCCGGGAGGGCAAATTTGACGTTGATCTCGGTGGTTTTTGCGAGTGTTTGATAGACGGTGGTCGTGTTGAGGCCCGCCGTGATGCCCATTTCAAAAAAGTAGAGCGTCGCGCCCGGCACGGCGTTCCATTTGAAATTGAACTGGTCAAAATAGGTCGTCGCGGCCCCGTTGATCGGCGAGACGCACATGTCGGCGGGCGCGGCAAGGGTCTCGGCAGGTGGCGCGTAGGTATTGTCCAAAAAATTGCGGGCGTTGGTGTTGAGGTCGGTCTCCATCAGCCCGATCTGTTGGGCCGTGAACTTGTAGGTCTGGCAGTTCACGAAATAGTCCATATAGTTGTCGGCCTGGGTCACGTTTTTGAGCGGGACGCACATGGGGTCTTTTGCACCGCCATTGTAGGCGTTGTTTGCGCAATCGCTTTGGTCGAGGACAAAATTGTAGCTCGGCGGCGTGTCGCAAAGGAAATCGCCCGCGGTCGTGCAGTTCGAGCCGTCCACTTTTTCGGTCGGGATGCCGGTCGGGCTGTTGGCCGGGGCGCAAGCGGTGCTTCCATCGGCCCATTCGTCGTGGTCCCAACCGTTGAAAGGGTGCAAAAGGCTGAAAAAATGCCCCGTTTCGTGCGCGACGGTCGAAGATTGGTTATTAACCTCGCCCTCGCGGATGACAAGCCAATCGTTGTCGGGCGTATAATAACCGAGGATGACGAGGTTGCCGTTGGGGTTGTTGCCAAAATCGCACTCATCGACGAGGAAATAGTTGATGGCCTTGTTGCTGCGGTGAAATTTCATTTTTGTCACGTTGTTCCCCGATTGGTGGAGGTTGATCCCGGAGTCGTTGACGTACTTGAAATCGCCGTTCTCGATATAAAAACGGAAGCCGACCGCGGCAAACCGCTCGTTGAGCGAACAGAGCAGTTCGAGCACCTTTCGTTCTTTTACGCGGCCCGTCGCGTCGTCGTTGGCGACGAGGATCATGCGGACTGGCACATATTTGATGGTGCGTTCTGTCACGCCATGTTCGGTTGCGAGGTTGGCGAGGGCCCTGTCGGAAACGATATTCAACTGTTCGCGGGTCATGCCGCAATGCCCCGTTTGTTGTGCCCGCACAATTCCGAAAAACAGCATTAAAAAGAGCGCGGAAAGGCAAAGGTTTTTCATTGTTTGGAAAATTGAATGACTGGAGGAATGATGGTTCGCTTCCGGCAAAGGTAAAAATCCATCTCATCCGGCAAGGCCAAAATTGGTCGAATTGCAACGTTCTGTCCAAATTTAAACGAAAACCAAAAAGCAGTGAAATACTTGGGAGGTCGCCTGTTTTTTGACGAAGTTTGTAAAAATTCTGCTGGCACGGTTTTTTGCAAAGCCAAACCAAATGATGTTCCGCTGTTTTTGCCCTTTTTTAAAACATTGCCCCCAATCGCCTGTTTTTAAAAAAAACACAATTGATTCACCAAATTTTTATCCAAA
>JANOQP010000653.1:0-7785 GCA_031414895.1 Saprospirales bacterium | reverse complement strand
AAATCGCGTCCTTTGTGAAACCTTTGCGCCCTTCGCGGTGAACATTCCCCGAAAAAATTCCAATGAAAAATCCGCCCATCCGGCTTTCCTCCGAAAATATTGCCGCTGCCGCCGATTGGCTGGCCGGGCAAGATCCCGTCCTTTTTCATGTCGTAAAAAAATACGGCCCGCCGCCGCTTTGGGCCCGCGAGCCGAACTTCAAAACGTTGGTCCACCTCATTTTGGAGCAGCAAGTGAGCCTTGCCTCGGCGAATGCGTGTTTCCAAAAATTGCTCGTCCTGTTCGATGGGCAGCCGTTCGAGCCGATCGTTTTTTTGACGTTTTCGGATGAAAAACTGCGCGCAATCGGGTTTTCCCGACAAAAAACCAGCTATTCCCGCCATTTGGCCGACGCACTTATTGCCGAAAAGCTCGACCTCGCCGCGCTCGAAAACCTGCCCGACGAGGCCGTAAAAACCGAGCTGAAAAAATTGAAGGGCATCGGCGATTGGACGGCGGACATTTTTTTGAGCGAATGCCTGCTCCGGCCCGACGTTTTGCCGAAAGGCGACATCGCGATGCTCGAAGCCATAAAAGTGCTCAAAAGCCTGCCCGCCCGCCCCGCGCACGACCATTTTTTGACGATTACCGAACATTGGCGGCCCTGGCGATCGGTCGGAACGCGGCTGCTCTGGCATTTTTATTTGAATGAAATCCGGACGGCGGCGACGGGGATCGGCAGTTTTTTGCCCGAAAAATGATGCACGCACCGCCTTTTCCAAACACCTTTTTTTACCTTCGCCGCCACAAAATCATCTCAACATCATGTCAGAAGTAAGCAACTCTCGCGGAAAAGGATACTGCCTCGTTTATTTGTTGATGGGCATTTTTTTCATCACGACGCTCGTTTTCATGCTCTATTGCCGCAATAGCCAGCTCGATTTTCACTAACGGCCAACGGCGGACGGCCAACGGCCAACGGAGCAATCCATCAACCGTTGGCCGTCCGCCGTCCGCCGTCAACCGTAAAAAAATGGATATTTCCGTTCAAGAACTCAAACAAAAGCTCGACCGGGGCGACGACTTCCTTTTCCTCGACGTGCGCGAGCAATATGAGTTCGATGAGTTCAACCTCGGCGCACAGCTCATCCCGCTCGGCGAACTGATGAACCGCGTTTGGGAACTCGACGACGCAAGGGAAAAAGAGGTCATCGTCCATTGCCGTTCCGGAAAACGGTCGGCGATGGGGCAGCAAATCTTGCAGATGAACGGTTTTTCAAATGTCCGCAACGTCGAGGGCGGCGTGTTGGCATGGATGGACAGTTACGGCACGAGCAAATAATCTCGTCCGTCAAATTAGAAAAACAGCCCACATACCGCGTAGCTTTGCCGCAGGAAATTCGACAGACAGAAACGTTTTTGACCGCATGACGGCAAGGACGTTTCTGTTTTTTTCTGCCCAAAACCCAACGGAATTTTTACGCAAACCATTCAAAATCAAATAGTTATGTCATTGACATATTTAACAAAGGCTGGGTATGACAAGGTCAAGGCCGAACTTGACCACCTCCGATCGACGGGCAGGGCCGAGGCCGCTTTTGCCATCGCCGAGGCCCGTGCGCAGGGCGACCTCTCCGAAAATGCCGAGTACGATGCCGCCAAGGATGCGCAAGGAATGCTCGAACTGAAGATCAGCCAACTACAAGAAGTCGTCCGCAACGGAAGGGTCATCGACGAGAGCCAAATCGACACTTCCAAGGTCGCCATCCTCTCCAATGTTTCCATAAAAAACTTGAAAACCGGAAAGGAAATCACCTACAAACTCGTCTCCGAGACCGAGGCGGACATGAAACTCGGCAAGATCTCGGTCACTTCGCCCATCGGCGGCGGGCTGCTCGGCAAGGCCATCGGCGAGACCGCGACTGTCCAAACACCGGGTGGCACGATGGAATTTGAAATTTTGAACATCACCATCGGCTAAACCAAAAACATGGAAGACCTGCACGCCGTCGTAAAAACCTTGCACATCGCCGCCGGGATCGGGACACTTTTTGTGGGACCGCTCGCCATTTTTTTCAATTTCAAACAACCCCGGTGGCACCGTCTCTGCGGGCAGATTTTCCAGTGGAGCATGGCCTGGATCTGCCTGTCCGCGCTCGTCGGGTTCGCGTACGCGCCGGAAAACGTGTTTTTCCAGTTCCTCGTGGGCATCGCGTTTTTTACCATGCTCAACGTTGCGAAGGGTGTCCGCGCCATGCGTTTCATGCTCCGCAAGGCGGTGCCCGGCGCGTTCGACCGGGGCCTTGTTTGGGTATCCTACCTTACAGGGTTGGCAATGGTCGGTGCGGGCATTTTTTATTTCACGAAAGGGGGCGATGGGCTCGTCATCGGCATTCTTTTCACGGTTTTTGGGGTTGCCACGCTGTCCTTTGGCCGCAATTGGCAAAAACTGCTCGAAAAGGGCGCGTCCATCAACCCGAAATTTTGGTACCACGAGCACATTGTTGGGATGCTCGGCGCGTTCATCGCCTCCAACACCGCTTTTTTGGTGAACACGACCGGCGAATGGATGCACCCGCTGCTCCAGTTCGCGTTGCCGACGGTCCTTTTCGTGCCGGTCATTATCTATTTTACCCGGAAATTGAAGGTCAGCTCAAAAGACCTCAAAGGGCTTTGAGTTTTTTATGAAAGCCCGGCCAGTTCGCGCCGCATCGCCCGGATAATTTCGACATCGCTTTCCGCCCAATTTGTTTCAAGCCCCGGCAGCCCTTCGCCGGGCTGTTCGACCATTTTTGAGGCCGAAAAATGGAACGATTTTGCGCCCGTCGCCACGGCCAGCTCGCGAATGGTCTCGACCCGGATCCCGCTGCCCGGCATGACCTCGATACGGCCAGCCGACTGCTCCAACAGCTTGATTATCAAAGATTTACCTTCGAGCGCGGTCGGTGCGCCGCCGCTCGTCAGCACCCGCGAGAAGCCCATTTTTATGTAAATTTCGAGTGCCTCGAACGGGTTTTTCGCAAAATCGAAGGCCCGGTGGTGGACCGCTTCGATGCCCTCGGCTGCCGCCAAAAGTTTCCCCAAAACCGCTTCGTCTGGCCTCCCGTCGGCGGTGAGCGCACCGATGACCACACCCGCGCAGCCCGCTTTTTTGCAAAATATAATGTCCTCGCACATCGCCTCGACCTCCATGTCCGAATAGGTAAAATGCCCCTCGCGCGGCCTGATCAGCGGAAAAACCGGGATCGAAAGCCGCCGGACGGCCTCCAAGATCAGCCCCGGCCCCGGCGTGAGGCCGCCAAGTGGGAGCGCGGAACAGAGTTCGATGCGGTCGCCGCCGCCCTTTTCGGCAGCGATGGCCGAGCCGAGGTTGGCGGCGCAGATTTCTAGTTTCATTTTTGAAATTTGATTTTCCCGCCAATTATGGTCTTCAAGACCTCCGTTTCGAGGATTTCCGCGTCCGAACAGGTCTCCAAATTGCGCGAAAGCACGACCACGTCCGCCCATTTCCCAACCGAGAGCGTCCCTTTTTTGTCCTCTTCAAAAGCGGCCCACGCGTTCCAACGGGTGTACGAGGCGAGGGCCTCGGCGCGGGTCATTTTTTGTTCCGGGAAAAAATCCATCGGCGGCGGGTCGGTGCGGTGGCGGGTGCAAGCGGCGTAAATGCAGGGCAGCGGGTTCACCGGTTCAACAGGCGTATCGGTCCCGTTGGCGAGGTGCGCGCCCGCGTCGAGGAGGCTGCGCCAGGCATACGCGCCCGTTTTTGCGCGGTGTTCGCCGAGCCTTTTTACGACAAACGGCGCATCGGAGGTGCAGTGTGCGGCCTGCATTGAGGCAATCACACCGAGCGGTCCGAATCGCTTAATGTCCTCACTATCAACGTGTTGCGCATGCTCGATGCGCCAGCGGAGACCCTTTCCGGGCGTGTGTTTTGAAAAAACGTCCAGCACTTCGCGGTTCGCCCGGTCGCCGATCGCATGGACGCAACATTGCAGCCCCAGATCGGCACAGGCAGCCGCTACGCGGGCAATTTCGGCGGTCGGCGTCGTGTTCTGCCCCGTCGAGCCGGGCTTGTCGGCGTAGTCGTCGAGTAGCCATGCGCCGAAACTGCCGAGCGCACCGTCGAAATAACATTTCACTGCCCGGATGGTCAAAAAACCGTCGCCGAGGTCAATTTTTGGGTACTCGGCGAGGCGCGGCGTGTTCTCCTTATTGGGCGCGGAGATCATGGCCCAAAGGCGGACGTTGAGCTGGTTTTTTCGGGCCAAATCTTCGTACCAACCGAGTTCCTCAAAGCCCGCCCCGGCATCCTGAAAAGAGGTTATCCCGTTTTTAAGACATTGATTTTCAGCGAGTTGTATGGCTTTTTGCCAATTTTCGCGCCGCTGTTCGGGCGATTTTTTTTTCAAAAATTCATTGAACGGCTGCCCGATAATATCCATCGCATTTTCCTCAAAAACCCCGATCGCGCGGCCCGATGCGTCGCGAACAATCCGCCCACCGACGGGATCCTGGGTCTCGCGGGTGACCCCGGCAAGCTGCATCGCGCGTTCGTTGGCGATCAGTCCGTGGCCGCTCGCGTGGAAAAGAACGACCGGGTTTTCGGGCGAAATTTGGTTCAAAAGTTCGTTCGACGGGTAACCGTTCGTGGTCGCGCCGGGCGAAACCGTCCATTTTTCTTGGTGCCAGCCGCGGCCCTCGATCCAGTCGTTTTTCGGCACGGACTTCGATTTTTCGGCGACCATTGCCGTGATCTCTTGCCAACTTTTCGTGGCCGAAAGGTTGAGGTTGATCAAACTTTCGCCGAGCGAACTGAAATGCCCGTGGCCCTCGATAAAGCCCGGCATGGCAAACGCGCCGCCTAGATCCTCGATTTTTGTGTTTTTGGAAATGAATTTTTTCGCCCCGTTTTCATCGCCTATAAAGATGATCTTTCCGTCGCGGACGGCCATCGCGGAGGCGTGCAAAAGCGCGGAATCGCCGGTAAAAAATTGGCCGTTCGTCAAAAGGAGATCGGCGGTCTCGGCGGATTTTTTTTCGGAAAGACAGGCGCAAAAAAGAGCGGCGATTGTCCCAAAAAAAATGGCTAACTTGTTCATTTTCAATGATTTAAAAGGTAAATCCAAAATCAGCCCTACACCCCTTCCAGCCCATATTGAACGACGACCTCGGCTGGCGGGCCGTCCCAAACGTTCGGCGTGTTGCCCACATAACCGATGTCGGCATGGCCCATTTTTGACGACCAAAAAGCCGAGGCGGTCAAGCTGCGCATCAGGTTGAAAAACGCGACGCCGTGCGCCATGCCCTTTATTTTCCGTTCCGGGAAAGCGATGTCCTCGACAATCTCGATCTGTTGTTTTTGGGAAATTTTGACAAAAACGTGCCCAAACCTTTTGTTCGACTGCGCATCGAGCCAAGCCAGCCCACCGCGCAACGGGGTCTGGAACTGCGGCCTGTCCTTCGCCATAAATTCGATGAAATCGACCGCGCCCGCGTCCGTCGCGCTGCCCGAGCGGCCATCTTTTGGGATAATGATGTCGGCCAAAATGCCGATTGTTTTCAGTTCGTGCTTATTGAAAAACGGCTCTTTGAACAGCTTTTCGTCGCGCATTTTTTCAAAATCGGTGCGGCCAAATTGCTCGAAACCGGGCTTTTTCCCGTCCTCGTTCTCCACAAAAAAAGACTCGGCGGCGGCCACCTGTGGGTTGAGGCCGACGAGGCCGAGCGAGCCGAGGCCGACTGATTTTAGGTAATCCCTCCTTTTCATCCTGTTTAAATTTTGAGTGTCAAAAATGGCGGGCCTTGGGGCAAGGCCTGCATTAAAAACGGTGCAAATTGCCAAAAAAATCGCGGACAAAGTTGGCTTGTTGGGCTGAATTGAAATCTCGTTCTTTGCAGCAATTGTAAAAACACTTTCCACTAAAAAATGAACATCCCCCTGCTCGACAACGCCTCCGGACTTTTCACGCTCGACCTGCCGGAGCGGGAGACGATGGACCAATACCTCGATTTCATCCTCCCGAAGGTGCGCCAATATTCGGAGGATGTGCGCGAGCGGCCCTATTTTGAGGACGTGCGCTGGAAAGAGGTGCGGGAGGGCGACACTTTCCACGAGTCGGTGCTGCATATTTTGCGGCCCGGCGGCGAGTATTTGCTGACCGTGGACGGCAATATCCAAAAGGGCAGTTGGAAACAATTGGGCGATTACAACACAATTATCATCGAAATCGGGGCAAAAAGCGAGCTTTTCGACCTCGTTTTCCTCAACGGCATCTTTATGGTGCTCAAAAAACACGGCGACCAGGTGCGCAAGGGCAACAAAAAATATTTCGTCCTCGCCAACGAACAGATCACTTGGGGCCCGAACGGCCCGCTCGAATGGCGCGACCTGATGGAGATGCTCTACAACACCTACCGCGAGAACAACAACCCATTTACGATGATCATTGCGGTCATTTTAATCCTCGCGGCCATCGTGATCTACAGCGTTTGGAAATAGTTTTCCCACAAAAAACCGCTGGCGCGAGGTTTTACCTCGTGTCCAATATTATGTCGGCTGTGCCGACCGCACCGAAACCACTTCGACTCAAAACAGATTCGTGAAGTCGGCACAGCCGACATAATATTGGACACGAGGTGAAACCTCGCGCCAGCGGTCACGAGGTGAAACCTCGCGCCAGCGGTGAAACCTCGCGCCAGCGGTGAAACCTCGCGCCAGCTACAAAAACAGTGCCCGCCGCAGCTCGTCCACCCGCCCGAAAGTGAGGACCCGGATGCCGAATTTTTCAAAATCCAGCCCTTTTGTGTTGTATTTTGAAATGTAGATTTCCTTAAAACCGAGCCTGTCCGCCTCCGAGATGCGCTGTTCGATGCGGTTGACCGCCCGGATCTCGCCCGAAAGGCCGACCTCGCCCGCGAAACAAACGTTCGGCGGGATGCAAACATCTTCGAGCGACGACATGAGCGCGGCCACGATGGCGAGGTCGAGCGCGGGATCTTCGACGCGGATGCCGCCCGCGAGGTTCAAAAACACATCGTTCATGCTGAAAAAGAGGCCGCACCGCTTTTCGAGCACCGCCAAAAGCATCGACATCCGTCGCAAATCGAAGCCCGTGGCCGTGCGTTGCGGGGTCCCGAAAACGGCTTTTGAGACGAGCGCCTGCGTTTCGATCAACATCGGGCGCATCCCTTCGATGGTCGCGGCGACCGCCGAACCGCTCAACGTGTCGTCTTTTTGCGAGAGCAACAGCTCGCTCGGGTTGCTCACCTCGCGGAGGCCGACGCCGCGCATTTCGTAAATGCCCATTTCGTCGGTCGAGCCGAAGCGATTTTTCAGCGTCCTTAATATACGATAGGCGTGGTTGCGGTCGCCCTCGAACTGCAAGACCGTGTCCACGATATGTTCGAGGAGCTTCGGGCCGGCAATCTCGCCGTCCTTCGTGATATGCCCAATCAGGAAAACCGGGACGTTCGACTCTTTTGCGAACCGCTGCAGCTCGCCCGCGCACTCGCGCACTTGCGAAACAGAGCCTGGCGTGGAGTCGATATGCGGACTGGCGAGCGTCTGGATCGAATCGATGACGAGCAAATTTGGCTGGATCTCGGATGCCAATTGCAAAATTTTGGTCGAGTTCGTTTCGGTCAAAAGCAGGCAATCGTTGGCCGGGTTTCCGAGGCGGTCGGCGCGCATTTTGATCTGTTCGCCGCTTTCCTCGCCGCTCACATAAAGGATCTTTCCTGGCAATTTGGTTGCCACTTGCAGCAAAAGCGTGCTTTTCCCGATGCCCGGCTGCCCGCCGATCAGCA
>JANOQP010000652.1:0-3085 GCA_031414895.1 Saprospirales bacterium | reverse complement strand
AACCTCGCCGCGCCAATCGATATCAACATCCCACTCGCCCCCGGCGCAGAAAATGTGAACTGTTTTTGGGCACCGCAAATGACCGTCGAGCCGGTCAGGATGGGCAGTTTTGTCGGGTCGGTCGCGGAGGGCGGGCCGGTCAATTTTGTCAATATCCAACTCAACCCGCATGGAAACGGGACGCACACCGAATGCGTCGGGCATATTTCGCTCGAAAAATTCACCATCAATAAATCACTGCGGCGGTTTCATTTTATTGCAAAGCTTATCTCTGTTTCCCCCAAAAAAACAGCGGACGGCGACCTCATAATTTTCAAAAAAGACATCGAAAAATTGATCGCTCCGGGCGAATGCGAGGCCATAATAATAAGGACGCTGCCGAACGACGCAGAGAAATTGAGGGCACAATATTCTGGCTCGAACCCGCCGTATTTTGACCACGCGGCCATCGATTTTTTGGTTGAATGCGGCTGCCAGCACTTGTTGACCGACCTGCCCTCGGTCGACCGCGAGGAGGACGGCGGGCGGCTCGCTGCGCACAAGTCTTGGTGGAAATATCCCGGCCCGGCTGTCCGCGAAACGGCCACGATCACGGAACTTATTTTCGTTGAAAACACTGTGCGCGACGGCTTTTACTTGTTGAATCTCCAAATCGCGCCCTTCGAAACGGATGCCAGCCCGTCGAAACCGGTCATCTTTCCGTTTTTGGAAGATTGATGGACTATTTTTGCACCATCTTTTTCAATCAAAAACCGGTTCGGGATGCCCGATTTTTTCAAAAATAATTTGACGTTCGCAGCGCGGCTGTTCACTTGCCTTTGCTTCATTTTTTTTGCCCAAAATCAACTCGCCGCCCAACGCCCCGCCCCCGTCACCAAGCCCATCGAGCTGCCCGAAAACGCCGCCGTCGCGCTCGGCAATATTGCCCTTTTCCCCGACACGTCGCTTTCTGCGGCGACCACGGAACTGGTCAAAGAAGGCGAACTTTTGACCGTCCTCGGCACATCCGTTTTGGAACATTTGGACAAGGACCAGAACCAAAAATTTCGCTGGTTTTTTGTCAAAACGCTCGACGCGCGGACGGGCTGGCTCTTTGGCGACGGCATCGCGGTCTTGATGGCCGACGACCGGGTGCAGGACGATTTTCGACGATTTTCCAAAAAAAACGTGACTTTTTCGGCAGGTTTTGAGCAATCCATCGTCTGGTTTGCCTCGGTGGACGGGCGCGACAACCTCTATCCGCAGGATTATATGAACCCGCTTTATGACGAAAAATACGTCGTCGTCACCAACCAGCGGGGCCGTTCGGTCACACTACGGACGGGCGGCGCATCGGCGACCGGACGGACGGATTTGCTGCTTTTAAATTTGATAGATTTGACGGGCGACGGCATCGCGGAATTTGTCGTCGAAAACGCCAGCTTCTCGCCCGGCAACCCGTTGGAGGATCGCGAACTCGCCATTTTTTCGCTACAAACCGGTGCGCTCACAAAGATTTTTGAGGAAAGGTTGACGCTCACGACAGATGAAAACACTCCCTCTCCCGCCCTTTTCAAAAGTGTGGAACTGGAGCCAAAATCCCTCCGCATCGAATATATCGATTTTGTGCAGCCCGAAAAATACCGCCTCCACCAGCCGCTAGACAGACAGGGCGGGGCGTTTGAACACGCAGTCGAGTTCGCCACATCGACACTCGAATGGAACCCGAAAAGCAACCGTTTCGAGCCGCTTTATGAGGAAACGCGCCTCGCGCCGAGCGGATCGGTCGCCTCGGCCGTGCGGCTGAAAACGCGCCCTGATGCCTCGGCGACGGCCAGCCTAATGGTCCAGCCGACGGATAAATTGTTGATTATCAAAGTGTTGGAAAAATTTACGCTCGTCAATGGCGAGAAAAAAATGCAGCCCTGGTTGTATGTAAAATCTGCCACGGGCGCGCTCGGATATTTGGATGCGCGGCTGGTCAGTTGGCAAAAAACGCGGCACGCGACGGTGCTCGAAAACTATTTTCGCGCCGCGCCGCTCGTCCGGGAGGATTGGACGATGGCGGGATTTCCTTTTTTGAAATTCAGCAAACCGGGGATTTTGGGCGACTGAATTTGCTCAAACGGCAAACTCGATGTTCTCATAAATATCGGCCACCGCGACCGAAATTCCGAGTGATTTTAAGGCGACCTGATCGGCCATATTTGTGTAAGCCGTTTCGCGCCAAAGACCTGGTTCTTCCCGAAAATAAGTCTCCACTTTGCAAAAATCCTGCTCGACGAGGACGTATTCCCGAAAGGAATCGAGGGTTTTGTATTTCAGGAACTTCTCGGTGCGGTCATATTTTTTGGTGCTTTTTGAAAGCACCTCGACAATCAAAATGGGGTTGATGAGGAGCAATTTGTTGTCGTCCCAATAGATTGGTTTTTCGGAAACGGCCAACGTGTCGGGATAAAGCCCATCGTCCAAAACGGGCAAATAGACCTTTTGGTCGGAGGTAAAAACCCGGAAACTTGGGTTTGTGGTCTTTGAAAATGCTTTGAGGATGCCGATAAAATTGGCAGCAATTTCGTTGTGGGGGCCGCGGGCGTAAGGCATTTTTACAAATTTTCCGTCAACAAATTCGTGCTTCGAGGCCGAGCGGGCCTCAAATTTCAGGTATTCCAAAAGCGTGCGCCTGCGAGGCGGGGCGGTCAATGTTTTCAGCACCGGCAGGTCGTATTTCAAATAGGACGTATCCGACATTTTCTTTTTATTTTTTACAAAAGTAGCCGACTTTCTGTTTTTTCCTGAAGATTGCGGGGAGAAAACCAGCTAACTTCCATTTTTCACCTTTTAGAAATCAACAAACCATGCGCAAGTTTCAATTTTTCGGCCTCCTTTTGGTCATTTTGGCCGCCGGGTGCAAGCCTAATTATTATGTCCCGAACGCGCAAAACGTGCCGATGCTCCGTGAAAAGGGGGAGGTCAGGTTGTCCGCCATCGCGGGCGGTCTGGGCGAACTTCAGGCAGCCTATCAAGTGAAAAACAACCTCGGCATCATGCTCAATGTGGGCAGCATCAAGCAAGAGGACAATGAGATTGAGGGCAATGGCGGCTCGGG
>JANOQP010000651.1:0-10797 GCA_031414895.1 Saprospirales bacterium | reverse complement strand
CGGCTTTGGAAAACTTACAAGAAAATGTACTCGAGCCCGCATTGAGAATGATTTGATTTGGGTCGATGCCGATGCCGTCGCCAATACACCCACTTGCATCCCGGTCTTGAACAATGAATGACTTGTTGAACCTTTCTTTGTACTGCCAATATTTATGAAACATATCAGCTTCTGAACAACTTTGGGCAAAGCCATTCATAAAAACCATCCAAAGGAATATCAGAGAGAACAACTGCTTTTTGACATCAATGACGAGAGAGCTTTTCATGGCAACAAGTATTTTGTGATTGGAAGATTGGTGTTATTGGGTATTTTGAATCAGAATGACCTTCAATAACCAAAAACATTTAATTGTTGGGTCAAAGGAATACCTGTTTTTTTCCATCTTTGCCATACCGAATCGAATTTAATATTCCAAAATTGGAATATTAAATTCCCAAAACGACCAAAACCATGACCTTCCAAGAAAAACTTCGCCGTTGGCGTTTGGCTAGAAGCCTTTCTCAAAAAGAAATGGCAGCAAAAGCCAATATAGGAAACCCCAATACTTACTGTAAAATCGAATTAGGTTTGATCAAAAATATAAATTCTGCGATGAAAGATAAACTTTACAACGCGCTTGACCTGACCGCTGAAGGGTTTGAAAAGCTCGACGAGAACACTACTTTTACTTTTCATCAACAACAGGTTGAGAATGCTGGGCAGATAATTAATGCCTCGAAACCAGAAGATTTGATGAAAATTCTGGAAACTTATGGTGCTCCCTTTTTGAAACATATTGAGCATTTAGAAGGCGAAGTAGCCTTTTTGCGGGAGTTGATTCAACGAAAAAACTGAAAAGGGCCGGATGCGGTGGAGAAAAACGCCCTGGAAAGATTGGGGCCAGCGAAATAAAAGCTTATTTGTCGTTCAATAGCTGCCTAAAAATGCCCCAAAGAGCGGCCACCAAAAACAGCACAGCCCCGAAAACAGCGAAAAAAGGGCGTTGATTGGCGGCCCTCAAATCGAGCCATTTGCCAATCAACACCCCTGCCAAAATCGCCCCGAAGAGCGTGAACGCCATGCCGCTATAACGGCCAACATCCTTAATTCTTTGCTTTTTCCGCTCCTCCGGCGACAGCTGCGGTCGTGACATTTTGCAGATTTTTTGCGCTCGTGCCGTTGCCGTTGCTCGAACCTTCGGCCATGTGGACACCAACATTGAAGATTGCGCCGGCCACGACATTTAGTTTTGATGTGTGGACTTCGCCATGCACCTCGGCAGATTCACGAACATTGAGCAGTTCCGCAACGAAAATATTGCCTGTGAATTTGCCTTCGATGACCGCGTTTTGGCATTTGATCTCGCCATCAACAAAGCCCGTCGGGCCGATGATAACCTTTGCGTTGCAGTTCAGTTTCCCTTTCACCGTTCCGTCGATGCGGATATCGCTCTCGCTGCGGATGGTGCCCTCAACGGCAGTGCCCTTCACGAGCGCGTTGAGCGCGTTTGGGTTCGCGGTGGTCGCGGTGCTGGTTTTCGGTTCTTCTGTTTTTTTTGTGCTGCCGAACATAGTTTTTCTCTTTTTACAAATTAATGGAAACAGGCGGATACTGTTCTCTCAAGGATTATGCTTCGATAAAATAAAAAAGCGGGAGGCAAATCTATGATTCGCCTCCCGCTTTTTATAACGATACGCCGATTTAGATTTTAGAATGTCGGGCAATAAACACCGCGTTTTTCCGGGCCGCAGATTTTATAGACCAACGAAAACTCGAACGCGCCGTTGGAATTGGAGGCCGGACGGAGGCTCGACGTGTTGAGGTCGTAGCTGAAACCGAGCGTGAAATCCTCGTAGTCAAAACGGGTGCTCAAAATGAGCGCGTCCATCAAGTTGCCTTTTTCCAATTTGTGCGCCATACGCGACCAGATGCCCGCTTGGAACGCCTGATGGCTGCGGCGGCTGTTGCCGAGGAGGAACTTGAAGCTCAATCCGCCGTTCACTTCGAGCGATGGGCCTTGCACAAAGGCAACAACGCCCGGCACGAGACCGACGCGGCTGGCGACCATAAATTCGGAGCCTGCGTGGAACGTGAGCTTGCTGTAAAGCGGGATGTTCTCATCCTTCGCGAACGATTGGTTCGCCCGGTTCATGTGGCTAAATGCGCCACCGATATAGAAATTATCGCCGTCGCGGTTCAAGACCGTGAACCAAAGGAGGCCGGCGGACATGTCCACGAACAAAAAATTCGGGCGCGCCAAGGTCTCGCCGGGCAGGGTCGGGTCGATGGTGCCCGGGTTGTTCACATCGTGCTGCGACCCCCAACGGGCCTTCAACACATTGATATTGCGCTGGCTGAGGCCCACGTCCGCGCCGACGACGAGGTAATGCGCTTTGTGGCGATAGCCGCCCATTTTTTTGTGGTAAGAACCGCTAAAACGCGCTTGGAGGGTCGAAAAATCGAGTTCGCCCGCTTTATCGCCCCAAAGTGTGCCGCCGATGCCAAAATTGTCGTTGCGGCCCACCGCGATTTTTTGGTCATAACTGGCCGAATAGGTGTTGTAGGCATTCGATTTGAGTACGCTCGCCCATTGGTTGCGGTAGTTTGCCACGACCCGCTGGTTGCAGTTCATCACGCCGGTCAGGGCCGGGTTGAGGTTGAGCGGCGACATATAAAACTGCGAAAAGTGGATGTCCTGGGCCATCGCCGAGGAGACCACGAGGGCAAAAAGAAGGGAAAGGAGAGATTGGGAAGCCTTCATGAATTGTAAAGATTAAGCGTTATTGTGTGAACTTGATTGCATGTGCAAGGAATCGGTCGCAAGTGTCTGCAAAGTTTGGAAAACCCGCGAACATTTTTCTCTTTTTTGGTGAAATTAACTTTTCGCCCCTCTCGAAAACCGTGTTTCCAGCAATTTCCGACATATAAAATGGCCTTGCTCGATGCCCTGTTTGCCGAAATGGTCAGCGATTGGGAGAACCTTTGCAAACCTTTTTTGCTGCCCGAGGGTCAAAATTTTCTTGCCCGAAAGTCAACTGATAACAACCACTTGCGCGACGGGCAGCAAAAATTTGAATCCGAGCGGCGAATTGCCGGGCAATCAAAAGGGCGGGTTAATTTTGCGGGATTGAAATTCCGCCGTTCGGGAATATTTTGTTCTTCATTGAATTTTTTCATCGCCCAACCATGACAGAAGTCGCGCCTTACCAGCCAAAAAATAAGATCCGTCTCGTCACCGCCGCCTCGCTTTTTGACGGCCACGACGCAGCCATCAATATCATGCGCCGCATTTTGCAGTCCTCCGGCGCGGAAATTATCCACCTCGGCCACAACCGCTCGGTGCAGGAAATCGTCGAGTGCGCCATCCAAGAGGACGTGCAGGGCATCGCGATGACCAGTTATCAGGGCGGCCACATGGAATTTTTCAAGTACATGTTCGACCTCCTCAAAGAGCGGGGCTGCGGGCATATCCAGATTTTTGGCGGCGGCGGCGGCACAATCTTGCCCGACGAAATTGGCGAATTGCAGGATTACGGCATCGCCCGGCTCTATCACCCCGACGACGGGCGGCGCATGGGCTTGCAGGGAATGATAAACGACCTGCTCGAAAAAGTGGATTTCCCGACCGGGCAAAACCTCAACGGCGAGGTCAAATCTTTCCTCGAAAAAGACTTTCGGAGCATCGGGCGGCTCATCAGTTGCGCGGAAAACGAGCCGGATTTTTATCAAAAAGCGGTCGAGCCCCATGTTTTGAAGCAAAATCGGCACTCGCCCGTTTTGGGTTTTACCGGCACGGGCGGCGCTGGAAAATCAAGTTTGGTCGACGAGTTTGTCCGCCGTTTTTTGATGGATTTCCCCGAAAAAACCATCGGCATCGTTTCTGTGGACCCATCGAAAAGGAAGACGGGCGGCGCACTTTTGGGCGACCGGATCCGGATGAACGCGATTTTTTCGCCGCGCGTTTTCATGCGCTCGCTGGCCACGCGGCAGGCCAATTTGGCCCTTTCGAAATATGTCAAATCGGCGGTCGATATTCTGAAAGCGGCCAATTTTGACCTTATCATTCTCGAAACGAGCGGCATTGGCCAATCGGACACCGAGATCACCGAACATTGCGATGTCGCGCTTTATGTGATGACCCCCGAATATGGCGCGGCCACGCAGCTCGAAAAAATTGACATGCTCGATTTTGCGGACGTGGTCGCGATCAATAAATTTGACAAACGGGGCGCGCTCGATGCGCTCCGCGACGTGAAAAAACAGGTGCAGCGAAACCGCAATTTGTGGCACACGCCAGCCGATGAAATGCCCGTTTTTGGCACCATCGCCAGCCAGTTCAACGATCCGGGGATGAACCGTTTTTACAAAAAAACGATGGAGGCCGTCGCCGAGCGGATGGGCCGTCCGGACCTCGTTTCCCAAAACAAAATGGGCACGGGCGATTCCGAAAAAGTGTACATCATCCCGCCGCACCGGACGCGTTATTTGTCCGAAATTTCGGAAAACAACCGCGCATACGATGTTTGGGCCGCGAAACAAGTTGGCATCGCACGACAACTGTTTTCCATCAAAAACACACTCGCGGCTCTCGAAAACAATACTAAAAACAACAATGCCGAGCTGGTTTCATCGCTGAAAACAGTCTATGCCGACCAAGCAATCCTGCTCGACGGGCAGTGCAAATTGATCCTCGAAAATTGGCCAAAACTGCTCGACGAGTATTCAAAAGATGAATTTACTTATCAAGTCCGGGGCAAGGACGTGAAGGTTTCGGCCATCTCGAAAAGCCTTTCCGGGACACGGGTCCCGAAGGTCATTTTACCGAAATACAAAGATTGGGGCGAGATCTTGCGGTGGGTCTTGCAGGAAAATGTGCCGGGCGATTTCCCGTTCACGGCGGGCGTTTTCCCGTTCAAAAGGCAGGGCGAGGACCCGACGCGGATGTTTGCCGGCGAGGGCGGGCCGGAGCGGACGAACCGCCGTTTTCATTATGTTTCGCTCGGGATGCCCGCGATCAGGCTCTCGACGGCCTTCGATTCGGTCACTTTATATGGTGAGGACCCTGATCTGCGACCCGATATTTATGGCAAAATCGGCAATTCTGGCGTGTCCGTTTGCTGCCTCGACGACGCGAAAAAGCTCTATTCCGGCTTCGACCTCTGCGACCCGAAGACCTCCGTTTCGATGACGATCAACGGCCCGGCGGCGACCATCGCGGCGTTTTTTATGAACGTCGCCATCGACCAGCAATGTGAAAAATACCTGCGCGAAAATGGTTTGGAGGCTCGCGCCGAGGCGAAGCTCAAAGAAATTTACGACGATAAAAACCTCGCCCGGCCAATTTATCGCGGCGATTTGCCGCCCGGAAATGATGGCCTCGGCCTGCTTTTATTGGGCTTGACGGGCGACATGGTTTTGGCCCCGGAAATCTATAAAGAGTTGAAGGCCAAGGCTTTAAGCTCGGTGCGCGGGACGGTGCAGGCCGATATTTTGAAGGAGGACCAGGCCCAGAACACCTGTATTTTTTCGACGGAGTTCTCGCTGAAATTGATGGGCGACGTGCAGGAATATTTCATCAAAAGCAAGGTCCGCAATTTTTACAGCGTCTCCATTTCGGGCTATCATATCGCCGAGGCGGGCGCGAACCCGATCTCGCAGCTTGCGTTCACGCTGTCCAACGGATTTACTTTTTTGGAATATTACATCTCGCGCGGCATGAACGTGGACGATTTTGCGCCCAACCTGTCCTTCTTTTTCTCGAACGGCGTGGACCCGGAATATGCCGTTATCGGCCGCGTGGCCCGGCGCATTTGGGCGAAGGCCCTCAAAAACAAGTACGGCGCGAACGACCGCAGCCAAATGTTGAAATATCATATCCAAACTTCGGGGCGGTCTTTGCACGCGCAGGAGATCGCGTTCAACGACATCCGCACCACGTTGCAGGCGCTCTACGCGATCTACGACAACTGCAACTCGCTGCACACCAACGCCTACGACGAGGCCATCACGACCCCGACCGAGGAATCCGTGCGCCGCGCGATGGCCATCCAGCTCATCATCAACCACGAACTCGGCCTCGCCAAAAACGAAAACCCGTTGCAGGGCGCGTTCATCATCGAGGAACTGACCGACCTCGTGGAAGGGGCCGTTTTGCTCGAATTTGACCGGATCACCGAGCGCGGCGGCGTGCTTGGGGCGATGGAAACGATGTACCAACGCGGAAAAATCCAGGAGGAAAGCCTCTTTTACGAGATGCAAAAACACACGGGCGAACTGCCGCTTATCGGGGTGAACACCTTTTTGTCAAAAGAAGGTTCGCCGACCGTGCTGCCCCGCGAGGTCATCCGGGCGACGGAAGAGGAGAAACTGGAACAGATCGAGACGCTGCAAAATTTGCAAAAAAAAGGCGGAAAAGCTGCCGGGGCCGCCCTAATAAACCTGCAAAACACGGCCCTCGCGCAGGGCAATTTGTTCGATGAACTGATGGAAACGGTCAAAATTTGCTCATTGGGGCAGGTGACGAACGCGCTTTTTGCGGTCGGGGGGCAGTATCGGAGGAATATGTAGGGCAGGACAAAAGGCAAAAGGTTGGGTCGCCTTCTGCCTTTTTCCCTCAAAAAGCGGGTTTGGTTGGGGAGTTTCTACTTTTGCGCGCCTCAATTTTCACCGAAACAAAGAAGGATTTCGACCATGAAAGTCATTGATTACCTCGAAAAAGCCGCCGGGCGGACGCTGATCTCGTTTGAAGTTTTGCCCCCGTTGAAGGGCGGCTCGATGCAGACCATTTTCAAATTGCTCGACGAATTGATGGAGTTCAAGCCGCCATTTATCGACGTGACCTATCACCGCGAGGAGTTTATCTACAAAATGCGGCCGTCCGGTTATTACGAAAAAACGGCCATCCGCAAGCGGCCCGGCACGGTCGGGATTTGCGCGTCGATCATGCACCGATATGGCGTGGATGCCGTGCCGCACCTGATTTGCGGCGGTTTTAGTGTCGAAGAAACCGAAAACGCGCTGATCGACCTCGCTTTTTTGAACATCAATAATGTCCTCGCCCTGCGCGGCGATGCCCGGTCTTTTGAGGATAAATTTATCCCGGAACCTGACGGCCATAAATACGCGCTCGACCTCGTTCACCAAATCTCGAACATGAACAAGGGCATTTACCTCGATGAAAACATTTCGAAGGGCGAGAAAACCGAGTTCTGCATCGGCATCGCGGGCTACCCGGAAAAGCATTTTGAGTCGCCCAACCTTGCCAACGACCTCCATTTTACGAAGGAAAAAGTCGATGCCGGGGCCCATTATATCGTGACCCAAATGTTTTTCAACAACCAAAAATATTTCGAGTATGTCGCCGCCTGCAAGGCCGCCGGGATTGACGTGCCAATAATCCCGGGCCTCAAACCGCTCACGAAAAAAGTGCAACTGAACGCCATCCCGCGCAAGTTTTTCATCGATTTCCCGGGCGAGTTTGTCACCGAACTTTTGAAGGCAAAGGATGATGAGGCCGTCAAGGAAATCGGCATCGAATGGGCCATCGAGCAGTCAAAAGAGCTCAAAGCGAAAGGCGCGCCGTGCCTCCATTATTATACGATGGGCGATACGGAGACCATCAAAAGGATCGCGCGTGCCGTGCTTTGAGCGGTTTTTGCCTATAATTTCGTCATAAAAAACTCGGTCAGCTCCCAAAAGAGGTGCATCGTCGCGCCGTCGCCGCTGATTCCGTGGTCGCGGTTTGGGTAAAAATGCTCCTCAAATTGCTTGTTGTTTTTGATGAGCGCGTTCGACAGTTCGGCGGAATTTTGCCAATGCACGTTGTCGTCCGCGAGGCCGTGCGCGAGGAAAAAATGGCCCTTCAACCTGTCGGCAAAATTGATCGGCGAGTTCTCGTCAAAACCTTTTTGGTTCTCTTTTTCGGTGTGCAAATACCGCTCGGTATAGGCCGAATCGTACCATTTCCAATTGGTCACGGGCGCGACGGCGGCGGCAGCCTTGAAGACATCGTTGCCCTTGAAAATACAATTTGCGCTCATATAACCGCCGTAGCTCCAGCCCCAAATGCCGAGCCGCGACGGGTCGGCCCACGGTTGGCGACCGAGATATCTTGCGGCCTCGATTTGGTCGGCGACCTCCAGTTTCCCCAGGTCCAAATGGGTTTCATCCCTAAATTTCGAGCCCCGCCCACCGGTCCCCCGGTTGTCCACGCAGGCCACGACGATGCCTTGTTGGTTGAGCATCTGGTAATAAGTCCCCATAAAACCGTCGTAACTGTTCAAAACCTCTTGCGACCCAGGGCCTCCATAGACCGACATGAGCACCGGGTGTTTTCGGGTTGCATCAAAATCACGGGGCTTCATCAACCAGCCGTTCAGCTCCGTGCCATCGGGCGTTTTGAACGAGAAAAAAGTCTTTTTTGAAAAACCGTGCGTCTCCCGTTCAGCGATAAGTGATTGATTGTCAAGCAGTTGGCGCATGATTTTTCCCCTGCGGTCGCAAATCCTTGACCTCGGCGGCGTGTTCGCATCCGACCAATCGAGCTTGAAAAAATCAAAACTTGGGCTAAAACTCGCCTCGCTCGTCCCCGGAAATGCGCTCAAACAAAACGGCTGCGCGAGCGAGTCCGCGATATTGAGCGACCAAACCTGCCGGTCCATCGGCGTCGGCTGCGCGGTCTGGTAAAAGATGGTCCCAGTTTTTTCGTCGAGTCCATAAAATGCGGTCACCTCGAACTTGCCTTGCGTCAATTGGCGGAAATTTGGCGACCCAATCTCGCGAAGGTAGATATGGTTCCAACCATCGTTTTCGGCCGTCCAAAGGAAGGATTTGCCGTCCGGCATGAACACCAGGTTGTCGTGGACATTGACGTATGTTTTGGCCTCTTCGGCCAAAATATACAGTGAATTGCCCGTATTCACGTCGCAACCGAGCAGTTTCAGGCGGTCTTGATGCCGGTTCAGTCGCGTGATCGACAACGTGTTCGGGTCGCGCGTCCAGTTTATGCGCGGCAAATAATGCTCGTTTTCCAGCTCGTCCGAATCGAACGCCGGGAGCTGTCCCCCACCGAGGTTCAACAGCTCCGGGTTTTCCGACGGCCCCTTGCCAGCCTTGACCGTTTTTCCAGTTTGTGCATCAAAAATCAGAACGGAAACGGTCGAATTGGCCTCCCCGACCTTCGGATATTTGTATTCGCGGCCCCGCGGGTACATGCCCTCCTCAAAATAATCGAGCCGCATTTGCGGTACTTTCGACTCGTCGAAACGGATCCACGCGAGCCGCCGCGAGTCCGGCGACCAAGCCATCGCCCGCATCCCGGCCCCGGTCACGGAGCTGAATTCCTCCTCATAAACCCAGTCGGGAACACCATTGATGACCTTGTTTTTTTCGCCGTCAAAAGTCACTTGCACAATTTTGTGCGAAGCTAACTCCTTGATAAACAGGTTGTTGTCGCGCACCCAGGCCACCATCGATCCGTCCGGCGAAAACATCGCGGCCTCTTGCCGACGGCCCGGGTCGAGCGGTTCGGTCTTGCCCGTGGCCATGTCGAAAACGGAAAAATCGGCCGAAAAAGAGTGCCTATAGATTGGTCGGACATCCGTCGCGAGCAGCATTTTAGATTCATCTTCGCTCAATTGAAAACTCGAAAAAGCGGTCACCGCCGGGTCGCCCGACATATTGCTTTTGTCAAAAAACACGCCCAAGCTGTCGCCCGAAAGGATGCTTTTGCGGATCAAAAGCGGCCCTTTTCTTTCCAAAAAACTTTGCCCATCCTTTAAAAACCGGAGGGACGGGCTGGTTTGCGGGTAAAATTTGTAGGTCTCGAAACAATCTTCGAGCGTCACGGGCAATTGTGAAAATGTGAGGAGCGGCAAAAAAAGCAGGGAAACCAACAGGCGGTTTTGCATAAAATGAGGACTTTTGATTCGTGGCGAATGTAGCCAGCTTTTGTCATTTTTCGCGCCGGGAACTGGCCGCTTTTTATGCCCAAAAAACGGGCCGCTCGGTCGATTGGCTGGTCTTTTATTATGTGTTCGGGCTGTTCAAAATTTGTGTGATCGCGCAACAGATCTACGCCCGCTGGAAATCCGGGTTGGCCATCGACCCGCGTTTCGGGATGCTCGGCCATGTCATGGCCCTGCTTTCGCAAAAAGCATGGTTGGCGGTTAAAAAAGAACAGGTTTGAGCCGCGGGTTTGGTCAAAATTCTGTCAGCTGCCCTTTGTTCAAAACTATTTTTAAAAATATGGTCGAAAAATTTTGCCCCGGATTTTAAAAAGCCGCTATCATGCGCCCTGTACCGATGCCCAAAGGGGCCGTGTGTTCAAACCCATTTTTTCACCATTAAAATCAAAACCAGTATGCGCGTTCAAACCCATTCCGTGCACTTTCACGCTGACGTGAAACTACATGAGCAAATCCAAAAACGGCTCGACAAACTGGCGCGGGTCAATGACCGAATCGAGGGGGCAGAGATTTTTTTGAAGCTCGAAAACAGTGGCCAAGTTCGCGACAAGGTTGCCGAGGTGCACATCAAACTGCCGGGCAGTTCCATTTTTGAGAAAAAAACGAGCCGTACTTTTGAGGCCGCTATAGACAATGTGATGCGCAGTTTGCGCCTCCAAGTTGTGCGCGAAAAAGAGCGGAGCATCGAGGGCCGGAAGGTCAAATTGGTGATTGAGTGACGATATTTTCCCATTTTTCAAATAAAAAAGCGGCGTGTCCATGGTTTTGGCACGCCGCTTTTTTTTACGGAATTATCTACTAATTGGGAGGATGTCCTGTCGAAAAGGGCGGCCACAAGGGCCGCCCCTAC
>JANOQP010000650.1:0-6969 GCA_031414895.1 Saprospirales bacterium | reverse complement strand
AAAGATAACTTTGGAAAAATTGGTTGAAGCAATTAGCTCATTTCGATTGAAAATAACATTTTTAGTGGGCAAAAATGAAAGTGATTGAACAAAAACGCCTTTTGAATTGCTTGTTGAGTCAAGTGTTATCGATAGGTCTGTTAAAAAAATGCTTCCCCCAGCTGCCCTGCCAGATTTAATAAACAAACATTCCGAAATGGCGCCCTTGTTTCCTTTAAAAATGGAGTGTACCATTTCCAAAGTATCAGTTCTTTCCGTGTCGATATAACTGTACCCACCGCCGCCCGAACTCCCCCCATTGTTGCCAATGAAGGAGCAATGACCAATATCGGGGCTTCTTTCGACCCAAGAGCCGCCAAATTTCAATATCCCACCGCCATTTTGCCCGGCATTGTTCAAAACAAAAGAACAGTACAAAAAACGCGGCGCAACAGACCCGATGCCCCGCCCATTGACATAAACGGCCCCTCCGCCAAACCTTGCCGAGTTCCGCTCAAAATGGCAATGGACAATGTCCGCATAACAAACCCCGTCATGCCCCTCCAAATATAAGGCCCCACCGCACCTGTCCGGCGCATAGACTGGAAGCCCCGCAGAATCGCCCGAAGCATTGCCAAACTGGAACACAAAACCATCAATACTGGTGGAACTGTCGGCATTTTTGGCGTACATGATGGTAAAACTATTGTCCGTAGAGTCGTTTGGCACGCCTATATCTCCGCTCAATATGGTCTTGTTGGCTGCCCAGTCTCGCGCGCCCAGTTCCGTTTCAATACCCGCAAAACCGCCATAAAGCCGGACACCGCTTTTGACCACAAATGAAATATTGCGGTCTGTGGTCTGTGTTGGTTTGTATTCGCCAGCGGCAACCCAAATGGAGTCGTCCATTTGCGATTGTTGCAGGGCTAATGAAAAATCAACATAAGCATCCGACCACGACTGGCCGTTGTTGGCGCCAGTTGCGTTCGCGGAAACATAGACCCGAGATTGGCCCATTGCATTGGTGGAAAATAGGGCGGCGAGACAGGCCACGAGGAGATGGGTGCGCATGGGAACAAAAGTTTGGATGGGCAAGGATTGCGCGATTGAAGCGCAACAAAATCGGGCCAATGGGAATGCCTGTTCCCATTGGCCCGATCAAAAAAAAACGAATGGTCAATGCTTGACGAGCATGGTGCGCTCGTCCGCAAATTCGGTGATGATGCGACAGGTGTACACGCCAGAAGGCCAATTTTCGACCCCGTCGAGGGTCAACTCTTGCGCTCCAACTGTCAAATTGTTGAGTTCCTTATAAAAAACCCGCACACCGAACGGCCCGAAAACCCAAATGGTGGCCTTCCCGGTTTGGCCCATGTTCCAGCGGATGACCGTCTTCCCAGAGGTTGGGTTTGGGCCACAGACGGGGGACAAAACCACTGTTTTTGCGGCCCGGTCGTTGGCAACCATGTCTTCATGTGCCGACTCGACCAATGTGCCGATTTCGTAGACCCGCTCATTAAAATCATACGCCTCGCAACGGAGAACGGATTCATCGACCTTGACAAGCTCGGTCGGCAATTTGATGTCCTTCAAGACCTTAAAGGCCAGGTGGAAGAGGGTTTGACCGTTTTCAAGCTCAAAATTGTCAAAATCAGGGACCAGCCAAACCACCTTGATCTCGCCTTCAGCGGTTTTTGTCAGCCCAAACGAACCGGGCGTGATGCCCTCCACATCAACCTTTGCCACGCTTTGAAATGCCAACATGGTGGGGTCAAATTTGAAACCTGCCTGAAAGGCAATAATGGATTGTTTGCAATTGGCCACAACGGGCAAAACGATGATTTCTCCGGCTTGTGCTTTTTTTCGCGGGATGTTGAAGGCAAACCCTTGGAGGCGGTCGGCGGGTTTGTTGTCGCACAGGGCATCGCCAGTTAGGTCGCCTATTTTGACACCAACAAAATCTATTGCTTCGGCTTGAGCCGATGGGAAATCAAATTCGATAAAGCCGTCAATCCCATTCATATCCCCAATATCTTGCGGGTTAAATTGATGGGATGCCTCAACGAATCTCCAAGAATCATTTTGCGGGAAATCCGAATAAATCCCCAAAATCAATTTCCTCAATTCAACGACATCAGTAGTCGTCACAGTGCTACTATGGTTAATATCAGCTGCGATATATTGATAAGCCGAGGTAAAAGGCAGCGCGTTAAGGACGTGTTTCGAAATTCTGACGAGGTCAAAGGTCGAAATCCCGTTTAGCGGGTTTTGGTCATGGGTTGGTGTGAACGTGTAGGGGCCTGGCGGACAATCGCACTGGGAAAAGCTGAGCGAACAACCGTTCACTATCGGGTTCAGCACGCAGGGCAGGGTTGTTTCTCTGTTAATAAGGGTTAATACCGCTTCTGTAACCCCCGGGCCTATCGTGACCGGGTTGGCGCCCACCATGGCACGGTCGATTTTCCCGGTCAACATGGGCGGGCAGAACGGAAAAAGGCCAGCATGGTCGATATTTTCGCCTGTTATGGTGCAGTTGAAATAAGTCGATGTGCTTATTTCCTTCCAATTTATTTGGGCCAATACGGGCGTTGCACCCAAAACACAACCTTGGCCTGCGGTGAACGGGACTTTAAAATAAACCCCGCCATCGACATAACAATCAGAATTACCAACCCATCTGAACTTCAAAACATTACCGTCGATTTCAAATTCGGGGGAGCCATTTGCACAACCAAAATCACTTGCATCCGGTGTGCCAAAAACCACATCCGTGGATTTGTCAAACTCGATGTTCAGGAGGAGCGTTTTCAGGTCATAAGCAAATTCCGGATCTGTTTCTATACCCACCACCAATACCATTTGGCATTCGTCGTCTATATCGTTGCTTCCGCGGACGACAACTTTGAAACGCGGGTCACAAGGAGAGGTTCCCTGTTGGCAGAATTGAACCACATCGTTTGGGAAGTGGGTTGTTTTGCACATATCGTCTTGGATAATGCGGCTTTGTTTAACCTCATGATCAATGCAGAAAGCCAGCCCCCCCAATAGTGGAGGCTTTGTTTCAATATTGAACAGCTCCAAGTCGGCGTTGACCACTTGAAGTGCTTTGTACAGCACAAAGACCGTGAATTTTTTGGCGGGAACTTGTGGGACGACGATTGTTTCATGGATTGGGTTGCCCCCTGCAACAATTGTTGGAGGGAGGATAACCACATCAGATGTAACCTCTATGGCGACTTCAAGGCATTGTACTGTATAGGGGTTTGTAAAAGTTAAGGTCGAAAATTTTACGGGCGTAAGGATATTGCCGGGGTTTGTCGGAACGCCTAAATGGATGCCCTGCGTCGTCGTTACGGTCGCTGGCGTTTGCCAAGTTATCGGAGAAGGGTTGGGGAAGTCCTTATAAACGGTTAGTGGATCATTGTCCATTGGATAACTACAATTGACGCTGGTCAAGTCGTACTTGTAGTGAAAACTTGTAGGCTCAAAATCGATTTGGTCGCCCGGAAATGCGTCAACGACGACCCTAAAAAGCACGGCAACATCTTGCGAGTTGAAGTACACCGTGGGAACAGGTGTTGTTGATTCAAATTTCTCAAAATTGATCACAAGATTGTGACGGTCAACGTCAAACTGGCTTGCATCAATCCCGGGAAATTGGTTCAATATGCAAGTTTTTGTGTTTGCAACATCAATGCCCGATTTGCCAAAACCGGTCGTGTTCAGCACAATCTCTGCCGTGAGCAAATCATATGGAAGCTGCATGACTTGACTCGTATTGCTGCCCGGTATTTTTAACAACCGAACTTCATAGATCAGCTTATTGCAACCGGGCGGGAATTTGCAGCCATCACCGAGTGGATAACAGGTAGGAGACGCTTCAGTGACTTCACAGACATCAATCGCAAAATTGCTGCAGGAGGTCGGCCACGACTGGGCTTGGATGGACGAGCCGAATGCTGCAAACATCAGGTAGGCCAACAGGCTCACAACTGCCTTTCTGTGGTTGGTCTTTTGATGTTGTGTGTGTGTGTGTGTGTGCGTGTGGAAAAAATTGGACCACTTCATATAAATGAGTTTTTGGTGAAAAAAAAATGCTTATCATCATGAAGAATGGATTGAAAACTTGCGTCCCGCCCGCGTCCGGGTTAGTCGCAATTCGAAAATGGCAAGGCGGAGGATTGAGGTAAGGTCATACAGAGAGCGCAGAACCGGATGGGTTTTCATTTCCCTCGAAGCGAAGGTGCGCAACCAATTTTGCATATGCAACAGGTGGCCAAAAATTTAACTTTGAATGCCAGCCCGTTGTAAAGGACATAAATTCACCCTTTTGGGTAATTTTTTCGAACTGTCGGGCGCGTTTTTTTGGTCAAAAAAAAAAGGCAAAAGCCCCGGTTTCCCCGAACTTTTGCCCTTTCTTTTCTGTCCACGGTTGGCATCCCGCCAACCATGAAAAATCACTTTTTGTCCTGTTTCCCGAACACCTTTTTCAACAGTTCGCTCGTCCGAAAACTTGGGTTGGAGCGGATGTCGAGCTCTTTTTTGGCCACGAGCTGGAACATCCCGGAGAGCGCCATTTTGGTCACATGGTCGTCGAGGTTCGGGTTGGTCTCTTTGACCATCGGGAGCTTGTTGTAGGCCGTGACCGATTTTTTCCAGAGGTCGCGGGCGTTCACCTTGTCGAGCGATTCTTGGATGACGGGCAAAAACTCGGTGTACAGTGCGCCGGAAGTGTTGCCTTCGAGGTATTTAGTGGCCGCGTCCTTGTCGCCCATCAAGAGGTTCATGGCGTCTTTGAAGCTCATGTTTTTGATCGCTTTCACAAAGATCGGCTTGGCCTTCACGGCGGCATCCTCGGCGGCGCGGTTCATCCTTTCGGTCAAATCGGCCTCCAAATTGGTGAAACCGGGCAGTTTGCCCACTTTTTTGACCACATTCTCGGCCTCGGCGGGCAGCAAGATCTTGTACGGGCTGGCAAAATAGCCGTCCTTGGCCGACAGAAAATCGACGGCGGCGCCAACGCCCTTGTCCAATGCCTCTTTCAGGCCCTGCCCAACTTGCTCCTCGCTCAAATTTTCGCCGCCCATGACCTTTGCCTTGGCTTTGTTGGCCGCTTTGTTGAGGTCGCCGAACTGCGCGTCCGCAGCGGAAAAGGTGAAAATGGCCAGGGCCAAGAAGATTGCTTTTTTCATTTTTTGCATCTATTTTTTATGGTTTGAAAACTGTCCATTTAAAACGGGGGCCGGGGCGAAAAGTCCCGTCGCAGCGGGCTGTTTTTGGAATCCTTAACCTATTCCCCGTTCAAAAAAATCATAGCCCGAGCGTCACGCCGAGGCTCAACAGTTTGAAATCATACGTCTCGTCCGTGTCGAAAACGTTGCTCAAATCCAGCTTCGCCGACAGGAAAAGCTCCTTCAATCCGAACCCGGCCATCAAGCCATAATTGTATTTTCGCAAACCGAGCGCATCGCGCCGCGTCCGCACGACCTCGAACGGGCTGTCCGTGAACTCGACTGTCTGACGGCTGCGCGTCCGAAAACCGGCGAACGGGCCGGCCTCGAATTTGATTTTTTTCGTCAACATAAACTCCGCCAACAGCGGCACTTCGATATAATTGACCTGAATTTGGTTGGTCTTCGACTGCGCAATTTCCGGGTCTGACAAAAAAACGGGCTTGCCGCCAACGACCGCAAGTTCGTAGTCCGAAATCTGTTCGAGCGTCACCCGGTCGAAGACGAGGCCATATTTCAGGTTGATCTTCGAGCCGCGGAATTGGTCCTTGCCCTCGCGCAGTTTCCGCATGTTGAACTTGCCGCCAAGTCCGCCGCCGCCGCCGCCAAAACTGAAATTGTCCGTCGTGTCCCGCTTGCCGAGCCGCGAGCGGAGGAGGAGCGAGAAACGTCGGTGGCGGCTTTGCGCAAAATCAAAATTGGGGTTTTCCGCGCCCGCCGTGCCCTCGGCGAACTTGCCGACGACATCGGCCACGCCCCACGAAAAGCCCCACGAAAAGACCGTGCGCGGCGATTTTTTGCGGAACATCGAGAACGGGTTTTTGCCACCCGCGCCCATGCCCGAAAACGACGTGTCCATCGGCCAGTCTGGCGTGATGGAAGTGTCCACCGCCTCGCCGATCAGTGTTGAATCGACGGGCCAAACGGTGCGCATGCTGATCTCCGACCAACTTGCGTCGAGGCGGTAATAAGTGGACGAGACCGAGTCGTTCATGGCCTTCGTAAAATAGCCGATGTCGGTCGAATCGGCCAAGAGCGTTTCCAGTTTGGCCAGTTCGGCATGGATCGCGGCCAACCGCGCACCGATTTTCGCCTCCAAAACGGGGTTCATCGAATCCTTCGCGACGGTCGCGGCGGGTGTTTGTGAAAAAAGGTTGGCAGAAAAAAAGAGGCCGCAGAGCGCGGCGGTGGCTTTCAAAAAAAATCGCATGGATGGTACATTTTTGGTTTTCAAAATCGCGGCCAAAACTAACGGCAGGTCTGTTTTTTTTGGGAAAAACTTTTTTTCCAAATTAGCTTCGCCCAAAATTCTGACCGAACGGGGCCGCCCAATGTTCACCCGGGATTTGCCCGGAAGCAACCAACCGGGCAATCTCCAACAACTTTTTCATTCATGCAAAGCAAGACCGAGCAACGGAACCTCGCCTTTTGGTTCCACCTTTTCATCACCGTCATGGCCTGGGTCGGGCCGTTTTTGGTCAATTGGCCGTTCATGGTGGGCTGTTATTTCATCATTTGGCTCCAATTCCGGGTCTTCAACCGTTGCCTGCTCAACAAGGCGCACGGCCTCGAAACGGACGATTCGGCCACTTTTTACAGCCATCTCTTTGAGGAAATGGGCTACCAGCCCGACCGCCCGCGCCTCAAAAAGATCGTCCGCGGCCCGCTTTACCTCGTCCTCGCGGCGGTCGCCGTTCTGTGGCAGGTTGGGCTGGGCATCGCGCCGCTCTGGTTTTGAGGGCGGACGGCGGACGGCGGA
>JANOQP010000649.1:0-11830 GCA_031414895.1 Saprospirales bacterium | reverse complement strand
TGGACTATGAATGGACTTGCCCAAACTTGGATGATGGACCTCTTGTTGCAAATGTTTTTTCTCCAACAGGGGATTATTATGCTTGCGTTGATTATTGCAATGATGTCCATGTGTATAATTTTGATAGGTGTGCTGGTGAATTTTCTGCCGGAGAAATTTTACCTATTAATGATTCTATCTTTAATCGAGGCGGAGTGGCGATATCCCCTAATGGTCGGTTTTTATATGTATCAACCGGTGGCGATCTTTTTCAGTATGACCTACATGCAAGCCCAATAAGTTCAAGTCAAGTCCATATTGCCCACTGTACTTGTATTCTATCTCCTAATGTTTATGTGAATTTTTATCAGTTGCAACTTGCCCCGGACAACAAAATCTATATGAGTTCATTGAACCAAGGTGACTTACTTCATATTATTCACCAACCAGATGAAAAAGGACTTGATTGTATGTTTCAAGAAGCCGCATTTAAATTACCTACTTTAAATGATCGAGGAGCACCTAATTTTCCATTTTTTCGCTTGCACGAAATGAAGGGCAGCCCTTGTGATACACTTACCATCATCAAACCCCAACCAAAGGATTGTACTGGCATAATTAAGATTGAGCCGAACCCTGCATCAGAAACAACACACATCGCAATTCCTGATTGTCACTTCACAAATTTTGAAGTTTTCAACTCAATCGGCCAAATGATCTTCAAAAAAGAGACCGACCTCCTCCCTGGCGAACCCTACAATCTCGACGTGCATGACTTCCCGCCCGGAGCGTACATGGTTCGCGTTCAATATTCACTCGGCAGTTTGTCGGTCGCCAAGTTGATTGTTTGCAGAAAATAGCTGCCAATTTCAACGCACATATTCCCACGCCGTCTGATAAACCCCCTCTTTTTCGGGCGTTGTTGCATGAATCGGGCTGCGAATATGAAAAGCGGGCGGTGGGCGTGAATTTGAAGTGCGAAACAAAAACAAACACCGCATCGCCTTTAATTTTGTGTCAGGCAAGTTTCTCCGCTTTTGGCCTTTTGTTTTTTCTAAAATGAAAAAAAAAGCAACCCTTTCCCACGCTTTTGCATTCGCTTTTTGGGTGCGTTTGGTCGCGCAGGAAGTGCCGATCCTGCAATATTCGGCCAACGCGGACGGGCTGGCCCAAATCACGGTCGCATCCACCGAGGCCCATTATTATGTCCTCCATGTTCGCCACGGCCCCTCGGGAAATTTTGAACAGGCGACCGCCATTTTCATCGGAAAAAACGGCACGACCACCCTCTCCGAACCGCTCGCCGCTTATCCCCTCGACCATTACAAAGTGACCGAGCACCTCATCTCGGCCCCCGCCGACACGGATACGGACGGCCTCGAAGACATGGCCGAACTGGCCGATTTTACGAAAAAAAGCCCGCTCAATGCCGCGCCCCCGATTGATTTTATAGATGGCACAGTGGCAGTTCCCGACCGGTCCGTGTTCAAAAAACTCGCTTTTGTGGACACCCAAAACCCGTCGCTCGACGGCCTTGAACTCCTCAAATTTTATATCACCGACCGCGAGGCCGACGAGCCGAAATGCTATTTTGTCAATAGCAACACCCATTCGCTGCACACTGGTTTTGCTGCCGCCGTCGGCCTTTTCAACAACGGCACCCTGATGACCGGGACCATTGCGCACCACCCAAATTTGCCCGCGCCGAACGGCAATTTGGGCACCTATCGCTTTTTTTTCCAGCCGAACAACGCCTTCGACCACGCGCACGTCCAAAAAGCGATGGAACTCCTTGCCGCGAACCTCCCTTTTTTGCGGAACAACCTCTGTTATTACCCATTGGAAGCGGTGCAATTGCCGCTTTATTTTCAGGAAAAACAGCAGTTCGATGCCTCGCGGGTCTGCACGCTTTTTGAGGCCGACCTTTTTGCCGACATCGACTATTTGGCCCTGCACCCGGCGGTCGGTTTCGGCTTTTTGCGCGTCCTCGCGGCGGGCGAAACGCCCAATTCGCGCGACATCGTCCTCTCTGAATCGCTCCCAAACGACCTGCCCCGCGTTGGCGGCATCATCACGACGGTCATGCAAACGCCGCTCTCGCACATCAATCTCCGCGCCATTCAGGACGACGTGCCGAACGCCTTTATCCGAAATGCGCTGCAACAACCCGAAATCGCGGGCCTGATTGGGAAATACGTCCATTTCGATGCCCAACAGTCCGATTTCACCATTCGCGAGGCGACCCAAAAAGAGGTCGAAAACTTCTATGAATCCCGCCGTCCGGCCCGTTCGCAGGCCCCCGCCCGCGACCTTTCGCAGCAGAAAATCAAACCGTTGGACAGTCTATTCTTCGCCAGTTCGACCGCTTTTGGGGCAAAATGCGCCAATGTCGCCACGATACGCCGCTTCGGTTTTCCCACGGCGACCATCCCCGACGGGTTCGGTGTGCCGTTCTATTTTTACGATGAGTTCATGAAGTTCAACGGCTTTTATGCCGAGGCAAAAACCATGTTGGACGACCCGCTTTTTCAGTCCGATTTTGAAATCCAGATCCAAAACCTCGATGCTTTTAGGAAAAAAATAAAGGCCGCGCCGGTGCCCGCGTGGATGCTCGACGAGCTGGCGGCGATGCAAAACACGTTCCCGCCCGGCACCTCCATCCGCTGCCGGTCCAGCACGAACAACGAGGATTTGCCCGGTTTCAGCGGCGCAGGGCTTTACGATTCGAGGACGCAGCACCCCGGCGAGGGACATATCTCGAAATCGATCAAACAGGTCTATGCGGGCATCTGGAATTTCCGCGCGTTCGATGAGCGGCAATTTTACCGTATCGACCATTTTGGTGTCGCGATGGGCGTTTTGGTGCACCCCAATTTTTCGGGCGAACTGGCCAATGGTGTCGCCGTCAGCACCGACCCGCTCTACCGCACCGACGGCACTTTTTACCTCAATACGCAGATCGGCGAGGACCTCGTGACCAATCCCGCCGCGCTCTCCATCCCGGAGGAAATTTTGTTGGAAAAAATGCCCGCCACGGGCGACGGCTTTTTGGTCATCAACCCCTCAAACCTCGTCCCGACGGATAGTTTGATCATGAAACAGCCGTATTTGGATGAAATGCGCGGGTTTTTGACGACCATCCACGACCAATTTGAGGTGCTTTACGGGGCCGTCGGAAAGCCCGGTTTTGCCATGGAAATCGAGTTCAAAATAGACGCGAACGGCCAATTGGCCATCAAACAAGCGCGCCCGTGGGCCGGTTTTTGGGCAGAAAATACCTCCGAAATTGATTCGGCAAAATTGTGGGCCGGCCTAAAAGCATGGCCAAACCCGTTCGGCGAAATGCTCAATTTGGGGTGCGCCTGCGAAACGGAAATGTCCATCGAGATCGTCAACTTGTTGGGCCAAAAAGTGGGCGGCGCGACCGTCGATTTTCGGAAAAGCCACCGGGAAATCCATTTTGGCCAATTGCCCGCCGGGGCATATTTCCTCCGTGGGCGCGACAATTTGGGCGGGCAGTATTTTTCGGGGAAATTGCTGAAATTTTGATGGCCCCTTACCGCGCAAACACCGCCACGGGCGCGTCCTTTTTCAAATATGGCCGCAACTGCGACCACAGGATGACGACTGTCGGCTGCCCAAATATCGGGCTGAACTTGGTCGAAAAAGCAAGCCCTTCACGGCGGATGGTCCGCAAATTGAACGGCTCGGCCTCCACCCATTTTTTAAAAAACTCGTCGGGGTTGGTTGCCGCGAGCGATTTTTTTTCTTTCTGTAAAACCGGTTCGCACCAATGTGCAAAATCGAAAGAGCCAATAAAAAGGTCTTCCGGTCGGATGTCGCGGCCTGTTTCGAGGTCAAAATTGAATGCCTTGCTGCTCGCAAGCCCGACCTCGTCGATGCCCTCAAAGTGGAGGATGCCGCAAAAAAGCCGCTCGTTCCAACAAAAGACATCGGCCCATCCAGTGGCCCGTTGGCTGGCGCGAAGGGCTGGGGACGGGGCAGTTTTTTGCCTTTCACGAAAATCGCGGCAGCGGTTCATCCAATCGGCGGACTCTTTTTGGAACCACTCGTTGACGGTCCCGTTTTTTGTTTTTGGGTAGATCGCATCGAAGCTCGCGACATAATCGGCCCACTCGTTGCAGCCCGCATCAAAAGTCTCTATCTGCCTGAAAATCAACGAGTTGGATGCCTCTCCCTCGGTGAAAACGATGGGCTGCGAGGTGCCGCTTTGTTCAAATTCCCCGGTCAATCTCGCGGTCTGTTTCCCGGTGTTCGATTTCAAAAAGAGGGTGAAATTGCCCGCCGGGCTCGTTTTGCCGACCAAAATGGCGGTCTTTTTTTCGCCCGGCAACCAGATCGTGCCGTGCAGTTGGCCGCCCGTCGAGCGCAAAAGGGCAAGTTCGGTGGCCTGTCCGTTTTTGGTCGCTTCGTACCGGCGCAGCCATTTTCCGGTGCCGCAATCGGCGGTCTGTCTATCCGGCTGGTTGATTTCGGTCGCGTCGAGGCGCATGGCAACGGTCGCGGCGGCATTGACCCACTCGGCGACGAAACCCTTGTTGATGAGCTTGCCAGAGATCTTGCCGGAGTTTTGGCCCTTTTCGTCCATTTCCCGCAGGGTGAATTCCGCGCCGTTCAACTGTCCTTCGAGCTTGAATTTTGTGTGGCTTTCGATGTATTCAAGCGTGCCGCGCAGTTCTTTTCCATCGCTGCCGAGTGCGATGAGGACATCGTTCAGTTCATCGATGCGGGCGCGGAAATGTTTGACCCATTGAACCTTGTCCGGGTTCTTGAACTGGTTTTTC
This sequence comes from Saprospirales bacterium, assembly GCA_031414895.1. Taxonomy (GTDB): domain Bacteria; phylum Bacteroidota; class Bacteroidia; order Chitinophagales; family Saprospiraceae; genus JANOQP01. The sequence continues at coordinate 7,046 of JANOQP010000649.1, read as the reverse complement.
ACGGCGGCCTCGGCCTCGGCCTTCGTCTGCGCGAAACTGAAATTGGAAATCCCAAAAAGGAAAAAAAGTGCGGCGAGGAATCGGTTCATGGCGGTGCGGTTTTGGATAAAATGGATAGTGGGCAGAAAAAAAACCGCCATAACGAAAGGGGGTTGGAATTTCAAACAAGTGAAACAATCTTGATCAGGTGTGAAAAACGTTTAAAATCCGCTTCGTTATGTGTCAAAAGGTGGTCAATGCGGTAGTGGAGCATGGTCGCGACAATCTGCGCATCGTGGACTTGTTTGCCCGACGTATTTGTTTCCTTCAAAAGCGCAAGCCAAAATTTGGTGACCGCCCCCGAATTTTCGGCAACCGAAAAATCGTGTTCCATCTGATGGATTGAGGCCGCCAGCTTGTCAAAATTGACCCTTCCGATGGTTGAATTCATTTCACGGCTCACAATCGCGGCGAACTCCCGGAATACTTGGCGGCTCACCCAAACCGAGTCGAAATCGGCAGTTGCATCTATCAATTTTTGACGAGCGGCTGTACAAAAAGGCGAAAGGCTGTTGTTGGCGTAGACCAGTATATTGGTGTCCACAAAAAGTTTATCGGCCATCGCTCCCATAGATTTCGGCTCGGCTGAAGGTCTGGCCGTTCACCTGAAACTTGAAATCGGAAAAAGTCGGTTTCACCGCTTTTCTGCGCTTTGCGGTATTGGGCAGCCGGGCGGGCATAGTCGATTTTTCGACCAAAAATTGGATATAGTGCAGGACTTCCAATTGTAGATTTTCGGGAAGCAGGCTGATTTGGCTCAATATTATTTGATCCATTTTTTCGATGATTTTGTGCAAAAGTAGGTGCTTTAGCACATTTTGCTATTTAGGAAACAACTTATTTGACGCTCACGGCACCGAAACCGTGTTCAAGATCCGCCCGATGATCTCCTCCTGGGTGATGTTTTCCGCCTCCGCTTCGTACGTCAAACCGATCCGGTGCCGCAAAACATCGTGGCATACCGCCCGCACGTCGTCGGGGACGACATAGCCGCGTTTTTTTAAAAAAGCCTGTGCCTTTGCCGCGAGCGCGAGGCCGATGCTGGCCCTCGGCGACCCGCCATATTGGATCAACGGGACCAGTTGTCGCAGCCCCGCTTCGGCCGGTTGGCGCGTCGCGAAAACGATGTCGAGGATGTACCGCTCGATTTTTTCGTCCATGTAGATTTTTTGCATCATCTGCCGGGCGCGGAGGATCTCGCCGGGCGTGACGACCGGTTTGACGGCCATCCATTCCTCGCCCGACAGGTTGCGGCGGATGATTTCCAGCTCCTCATCCTTTGTTGGATAACCGATTTTTACCTTCATCAAAAAACGGTCGATCTGCGCCTCGGGCAGCGCGTAGGTGCCTTCCTGTTCGATCGGGTTTTGGGTGGCGAGCACCAAAAACGGCTCGTCGAGCTTAAAAGTCTCGTTGCCGATGGTCACCTGTCGCTCCTGCATGGCCTCCAAAAGTGCGGATTGGACCTTCGCCGGGGCGCGGTTGATCTCGTCGGCGAGGACGAAATTGGAAAAAATCGGCCCTTTTCGCACTGAAAAAACCTGTTTCGCCGGGTTGAAGATCATCGTCCCGATCACGTCGGCGGGCAGGAGGTCGGGCGTAAATTGGATGCGGCTGAAATTCGCGGCGATCGCGCTCGCCAACGTTTTGATGGCCAAGGTCTTCGCCAAACCGGGCATCCCTTCCAACAAAACATGGCCGCGGGTCAGCAACCCGATGAGCAACTGGTCGATCATGTGCTGTTGCCCGACGATGACATGGGCGGTCTCGGCCTGCAAACGGTCCAAAAATTGGGCCTCGATGCCGATCTGTTCGTTCAGCGACTCGATATCTATTGGGTTCATATCCTATTTTTCGGAAAACAAATGGAGCGGCAAAGAAACCGCAAAATGCCCGGATCCAACGGCCAATTTGTGCAAATAAAATGCCCTGCGAAGTCATTTTTCAGCCCAAGATCATCGGGATTTCCAAAGTCCTTTTTAGGTAATATTCCACGTTTTCGCGGACGATGATATCTAGCGGGAGGTGCTGCAAGGCCGGGACCTCTTTTTTTAGGATTAGATGGTTGACGATCGACATGATGCCCAAATAGCCCTGGTGCCACGCATTTTGGTTGATCAAAAACCGGACCTTGTTCTCTGCCAAAAACGCCAAGTTCGGCTCGATAAGGTCAAAACCGACCACTTTTACCTTTTCCTGCAAATGCGGTTCGAGTGCCCTGACGAGCTTGAAGGCCCGCGAATTGGTGACGAAAAACCCGTTCAGCCTCGGATATTTGATGAATTGCGCCTTCGCCCAGGCCTTCATTTTTGCCGGATTGTCAAAATCCTCAAAAATCGCGGCGTGGATCTCGATGGATTTTTTGTCCAATTTATTGAAAAAGTCCTTAAACCCTTCCTGTTTCGCCTGCAAATGCCGGGCGTTGTGCACCTCTTTGTCGAGGTTGACGACCATCGCTTGGTCGCCATCGTTGAGGCCGAAATTGAGCAAACGCCCGGCCAAAACACCGCTTTGATAGGAATCCTGCCCGATATAACAGAGCGCGTCCGTGCCTTCGATATGCGTGTTTATCATCACTTTCGGGATGTCGAGACGGGTGGTCTCTGCCAGCAAAAACTCGGTCTCGGCGAGGAAAACGGGCGCGAAAAGCACTGCTCCGGGCTGCGTTTCAAGCGCGGCCTTGACCGTTTTTAAATAGGATTTTGATTCAAAAAGGGGAAAAAAATGGAAGTCGACCGCAACGCCATAATGACGGACGGCCTCGGCGGCGCGCTCGACACCTTCTTTTGGCTGTGCCCAATACAGGTCTTGTCGAAAATCGGGCAAAATAACGGCAATCCGGAGCGTTTTTTTGTTGTTGGCGAGCGAGCGGGCCACGATGTTCGGCTCGTAGCCCATCTCGCGCATGGCTTCTGTGATGCGCTCGCGCACGTCGGCTGCCACATGCCCCCGGTTGTGCAAAACGCGGTCGATGGTGCCGATCGAAACGCCCGTTTTTTCCGCGATGTCCTTAATCCTGATTCGAGGGTTCATGCTCAATGGGTTTGGCAAAGTGGGGGCAAATGTAGCCGTTTCATCAAATTTCCGCTTATGAGCGATTTTCCATTTTTTGAAATAAAGATTTCTCTGTGTGCGCACACGGCGGAATAAAAAATTTTCCGTGTGCGCACACGGTATTTAAAATCTGTTCTACATTCGCCCCGGCAAGCATCGAAAAAGCGGGCCGGGCGGTGATTTAAAGCCGCCAGCCGACTTTCATAAAAAAAGGAAAATGGAAAATCAGCGCGAACTCATTTCAACCCAAATTTTTGACACCACGGCCTCGGCGTCGCGCCAAGTTGCCGCCGAAATTGCCGAACTTATCCGCAAAAAAGCGGCGGCGGGCGTGACCTGCACCCTCGGTTTGGCGACCGGTTCGACGCCGGTTTCTGTTTATAATGAACTGGTCAGGCTGCACCGCGAGGAGGGTTTGAGCTTCCAAAATGTCGCCACTTTCAACCTCGACGAATATTTCCCGATGCTGCCGGAGGCTTTGCAGAGCTATGTCCGGTTCATGAACGAGCACCTTTTTGACCATATCGACCTCCCAAAAGGGAACATCCATATCCCGGACGGGACGGTTTCGCGGGGCGGTGTGGCCGCTTTTTGCCAAAAGTATGAGGCGAAAATGGCCGCGCTCGGTGGCCTCGACCTCCAAATTTTGGGCATCGGGCGGACGGGCCATATCGGTTTCAACGAGCCGGGGTCGGGGCAAAATTCGCGGACGCGCCTCGTTTCGCTCGACCAGATGACCATTTTGGATGCCGCTTCCGATTTTTTTGATGAAGATAACGTGCCGCGAAAGGCAATCACGATGGGCGTCGGGACCATTTTGGAGGCGCGGCGGATCATTTTGATGGCTTGGGGCGAGGGCAAATCGCGCATCATCCGCGAGACGGTCGAGGGGCCGGTGCGCGATTCTGTCCCGGCGACCTATCTCCAAAACCACCCGAACGCGACCATCATGCTCGATGCCGCCGCCGCCGCCGAACTGACCCGCGAAAAGACCCCGTGGCTCGTCCGCGACTGCGATTGGAAGGACGGTTTTTTGTTGAAACGAGCCGTCATTTGGCTCGCGCAACATGAAAAAAAGCCAATCCTAAAACTCACCGCCCGCGATTATGCCGAAAACGGGATGGCCGACCTCATCACCGAACACGACACTGCCTACAATATAAACATTCAGGTTTTCAACCAAATTCGGCACACGATCACCGGCTGGCCGGGCGGAAAACCGGATGACCACGACGAGCACAGGCCAGAGCAAAACCCGGTATACCCCAAAAAGGTCGTCATTTTCAGCCCGCACCCTGACGACGATGTGATCTCGATGGGCGGCACTTTTATCCGCCTCGCCGATCAGGGCCACGAGGTCCATGTGGCCTATCAAACGTCGGGAAATATTGCCGTTTTTGATGAGGACGTGCTGCGATTTGCGGATTTCGCCAATGATTTTCATGAAATTTTCGGCCTCGAAAAAACGGTCACGCAGACGCTTTTTGAGGCGATGAAACAAAAGTTGGCCCTCAAAAAAGCGGGCGAGGTCGATCCGCCGGAGGTTCAAAAACTCAAAGGTTTGATCCGCCGGGGCGAAGCGAAAGCGGGCTGCCGATATGTCGGCGAGACGGTCGTGCCGCATTTTCTCGATATGCCTTTTTACGAAACGGGGACGGTCAAAAAGAAGCCGATCAGCCAAGAAGATATCGACATCATCAAGACGCTTTTGGTGAAAATCAAGCCGCACCAAATTTACGCGGCGGGCGACCTCAGCGACCCGCACGGCACGCACCGGGTCTGCCTCGACGCGATTTTCAAAGCAGTTTTGGAGCTGAAAAACGAGACTTGGATGCGCGAATGCACCGTCTGGCTCTATCGCGGCGCGTGGCACGAATGGGAGATCGAGAACATCGACATGGCCGTGCCGCTCTCGCCGGACGAACTTTTGCGGAAGCGCCGCGCCATTTTCAAGCATCAAAGCCAGAAGGACAGGCCGCTCTTTCCGGGCAACGACAGCCGCGAGTTTTGGCAACGCTCGGAAGACCGGAACCGCGGGACGGCGAAAATTTATGACGAACTCGGTTTGCAGGAATATGAGGCAATTGAAGCGTTCAAAAGATGGGATTTTTGATAAATAACTGGTGACATTCACGCCGATTTTCACAAAAAAACATCAAGATCATGAATCAACCAACCAGTTTTTCCGCCAAAAAAAGCGGCCTTTCAATCCCGCCGATCGCCATAATCGGAGCGCTTTTTTTCATTTTCGGATTCGCCACCTGGATCAACGCGACGCTGATCCCTTATTTCAAGATCACCTTGGGGCTGAACAATGCGCAGTCGCTGCTCGTCGCGTTCGCTTTTTACATCTCGTATTTCGTAATGGCCTTCCCTGCGGCGGGCATCTTGAAAAAAACCGGGCTGAAAAATGGGATGATGCTCGGCCTTTTGGTGATGGCGGCGGGCGCGCTGCTGTTTTTGCCGGCAGCCGGGGCGCGGGCCTATTGGCTGTTTTTGGTCGGCCTTTTCACGATCGCGACGGGCCTGACAATCCTTCAAACGGCCTCAAACCCGTACGTTGTCGCGCTCGGGCCAATCGAGAGCGCGGCGCAGCGCATCAGCATCATGGGCATTTGCAACAAGGTTGCCGGGGCCATCGCGCCGCTGCTGCTCATCCGTGCGATCACAAAAAGCAGCGATGAAATTGACAAAATAAAGGCCCTCCTCCCGACGCTCGACGCGGCCGGGCGCGATGCCATTTTGCAAGAACTTTCTGACCGCCTGACCACTCCATATATATGCATGGCGGTCGTCCTTGTTTTGCTCGGCCTGCTCATCCGGTTTTCCGGACTGCCCGAAATTGAGGAAAAAGAGGACGCACAAACGAGCGGCACCAGCTCCTCGGCGACGAGCATTTTCGGCATCCCGCACCTTGTTTTTGGCGCATTGGCCATCTTTTTCGCGGTCGCGGTGGAAGTTTTGGCAGTGGATTCTATCATTGGGTATGCCGAGTTTTCGGGCTATTCGTTCGCGGACGCGAAATTTTTCCCGACCATCACGCTTTGCCTGATGATCATGGCCTATTTCTGTGGGACGGTCTTTATCCCAAAATACATTTCGCAAAGGCGGGCATTGCTCTGGATCTCGGTGCTCGGGCTGCTCCTTTCGTTTGTCGTGGTCGCCATTTCAGGGCCGCTGTCGGTCTGGGCATTGGCATCGCTCGGCCTGGCGAACGCGCTTTTGTGGCCCGCCATTTGGCCGCTCGCGCTCGACGGGCTGGGCCGCTGGACCAAATCCGGCTCCGCGCTGCTCATCATGGGCATCATCGGCGGGGCAATTTTGCCGCCGATTTATGGGATGTTGAGCGATGGCACGAACCCGCAATTGGCCTATTTGGTGTTGATCCCGTGCTATTTATACCTGATTTTTTATGCTGTGAGCGGGTGGAAAGCAGGCCGAAAAGTTTGAATTTTTAATTGCCATAAAACCCATTTCAATCTTTAATCAATAAATCCATTTTTATTCACTAAACCAATCATTTTTATGAAAAAGAAGGTCTTCCTCACTTTTTTATGGTCGTTGGCTTTTGTGGCGGTCTCGATTGCGCAGGTGCGCGTGTCGGGAACGGTCACGGAGGGCGACGGCTCCGGTTTGAGCGGCGCGAGCGTCCGCGAAGCTGGCACCAACAATGGGACGGCAACCGACATCGATGGGCGTTTTTCGCTCACCGTGAAGCCGGGCGCGACCCTGCAAATCTCGATGGTCGGTTTTGACCAAAAGGACATCGCCATCGGCACTTCGACTACTTTTAACGTTAAAATGGCCGAAAGCGGCCTTTTGAACGAGGTCACGGTCACCGCCCTCGGCGTTGAGCGGCAGTCGAAAACATTGACCTACGCGACCCAAACGGTCAGCGGCGACGAGCTTTCCCGCGTGCGGGACGCGAACGTCATCAACGGCCTCGCGGGCAA
>JANOQP010000648.1:0-2926 GCA_031414895.1 Saprospirales bacterium | reverse complement strand
GGCTGCCGAAGTGAGCGAACCGGAGTTTGCGGGTGTTCGGTACAGCATCAATAAGATGTTCGTCATGGAGACCAAAAACTATGCGACGGGATTCGATGGCAACCAATTCATCAAAAACTACCAAGGCAGCGATGACTCTCTACTATTTCTGGAGCGCGGCTCGAAATTCCTTTTGGCAAATTATGTGGTGCAAATTGCGGGCATCAACCATTGTATCATTCCGCAATTCAGAGCGGAGAAAGAAATCAATATTGAAAACCTGTTGTCGCGCCTAAAAAGCAAGTCGGAGCTATTGTTTTCGATGTCCACCGACCGGGCAAAATGGGATGGTTTGATTGATGACATTCATTATGTGGCTGGAGAAGACATTTACTGGATTACCTTTTTCGGATATGATTCGAATGGCAATTTTTTCAAAGGGCTCAACCGAATCGAGGACATCAGCAAGACCCATTTTGAGACGGTGACCCGGCTTTTGAGCCAGACACATCGAGAAATGGAAGTTATCGAAGGTATCCAATGGGCAAATGTGATGGCCTACGGTAAAGAGAAAAAGCCTGGCCAGTTCAATTTTTACACGATTTACAGCTTCATCCCAATTAGAAAGGATAAGGGAAAGCACAACGCCGCGCTGGATATTTTCAAAGCCATTCTCGAACGACGACATATACAATCTGACCAGATTTTCGAGCATTTCACCGAACTGATTCAATGCCACCGATTTGAGCGGTACGCTGGCTACAACATTTTTCCGAACACCAATTTCGACTACGCCGCCCGCGACGCAGTCTTTCAATACCACGCCTTCCTCCAATTTTTAAAAAAACTAAAACTCCTCGACATGGACGAAAAAACGCCACAACCGGCAACCTCAACAATCCCGGAGACCGAGCCGGACATCATCGATTTCTTCGAGAAAATGGGCTACCAAAAGCCGCAACGCAAGGCCATGTTCTACTTGGGAAGGTTGGTGTACAAGGTTTCCTTCGCTCAATATGCCGCAGACCACAAGCACAAGCCCGTTTTGAGAAAAATCAATTACAACGGCATGGACAACGGGTCAATCTTTCGGCTTTATGGCGATGTCTTCGAAAAATGCACCCAGTACGACATCATGAACTTGGAGAACGAGGGTTATTCGAGAAACTTCACGGGCAACTTCAACTATGACGAATGGAATATGAACCCGCAGGAAGCCCTCTTTTTCTTGTTGGCGGGCTATTCGTTCCGAACGACAAAAGAACTTGAAGCCATTAGAAAAGCGATTGAAAAATCGAAAAACAAACAAGCTGGCAAGTCTGAAACGAACACGCCCGACCAAAACTGATTCCTTACCCTCACTTCTCTAAAAATTTCAAAGCCACCTCCATCATGGAAAAAAAAGCCACCATCCCCTCCAACTCCGATTTCCTCTTCCTCTACGAGGCCATCCAATGCAACCCGAACGGCGACATTGACCAAGAAAACAAGCCGCGCATGGACTACGACACGAAGACCAACCTCGTGACTGACGTGCGCATCAAGCGGTATATCCGCGATTTTTTGAAAGCGACCGGCACCGATATTTTCGTGGACATGGAGGGCGAGAACAAGGTCAGCCCGGACAGCAAACTGACCGCCGTTTTAGGCCGCCTGCTCGACCAGCCGGATTTGGCGACGACCGTTTTTGAAGGCCGCACCGATTTGGTCGAAAAGTTCAAAAAGGTGCAAGAACAGACAAAAGGCAAATCAGCCGCCGAGCGCATGAAATTCATGCAAGACAAAAAGAACAAAGAGCTTTGCTCGGAACTCAACCATTTTCTGCTCGCCTATCTGGTCAAAGAAAAATTCATCGACATCCGTTTTTTCGGCTCGGCCTTCGCCATTGAGGGCTTCACGAAATCGTACATCGGCCCAATCCAGCTCAATTGGGGCTACTCGCTCCACAAGGTCGAATTGATGGATTCCAATTCCATCGTTACCATCATGAACGACGGCAATAGCACTATCGGCAAGGATTATCGGGTGCATTACAGCCTTTTGGCCTTTGTCGGTAGCATCAACAAATACGCCGCTGTCTCAACCGGACTTTCCGAAAACGATTTGGGCGAGTTCCGAAAAGCCATTTGGGAGGCAATCCCCGCCCTGCCGACGCGCTCGAAACACAACCAATACCCAAAACTTTACGTCGAAATCGTCTACAATGACGGCTTTTACAACGGCAATTTCGGCGACCTGCGGCAGTATGTCAGCATGAAACCAAAGGCGGGAATTGACGAAAAGCAAATCCGAAACTTCGACGACCTCGACCTCGACCTGTCGAAATTGAAGGCACTCATCGAGAAAGACCGGGCATCGGACAAGCCAGCCATCAAAGGCAAGCCAATTATCAAAACAGGCACGGGCATCGAGTTCGCCATCTGATTTCGCCATCTTTCAAACCCAACATCATGGAAATTTTATCCTTCGATGTCTGTGGAAAGCTGGCGCATTTTCGGAAATTCTACGCCAACAACACCGCTTTCACCTATTCCATCCCGCCGCGCACGTCGGTAATGGGCATGGTTGCCGCTGCGATGGGCTACCCGCGCGACGGCTATTACGAGCGGCTGAACAGCTCGCACCTGCGGGTGGGCGTTCGGCTGTTGCGACCGGTGAAAAAGGCTTTCCACAGACTCAATTTTTTGAGCATCAAATCAATGGGCGACGCCATCAAGGGCACAGGCGATTTCACGGGCGCAGGCGGGCGTATTCAAACGCCGTTCGAGGTCATCAGCGGGCCGAACATCACGACCGATTTTGTGGCCTATCGCATTTTTTTGGCCGCCGGGCAGGACGACAACGGCCAGTTCGAGGCCATCAAAACGGCTTTTTTGGAGCGGAAACAGCATTTCAACTTGACGCTCGGCACCGCCAATTTCACGGCGTGGCTCGAAAACGTAAAGCC
>JANOQP010000647.1:0-4631 GCA_031414895.1 Saprospirales bacterium | reverse complement strand
CTGCATCGATGAATAACCATCGTGCTTCTTTAAGCGTCAAAACTACGAACAGCGTTTCAAAGAACTTTTTGCCCAAACCAAAAATAATTTGGCGCAGACCCTTGGTTTTCAACACAGCACCTTACAGGGTGACATCGTGGTAAAGTTTGACATTCGAGCAACTTGAAATCAAAATTGAGCCAAGGTGTTTCATCAGGTTCAAATCTTGTGCAATCGGGCCATCAGTTCGCTTTTCGATGCCTTTGAAAGCGGCACCTCCTGCCGGTTTATGATTAGGAAGGTCTCCCCGATGGCCTCGATATGTTGCAGGTTGACAATCCACGAGCGGTGGACGCGCATCAGGTCGGGCATCCCGGCCAGTGCCTCGTGGAGCTTTTTGAGGGTCTGGCCGACGAGGTAGCTCTTTTCCCGCGTGACGATTTTGGAGTAATAGTCGTCGGCCTCCACCCACAATATGTCCTTCAAAAAAATCCGCACCATCCGCTCGTTCACCTTGACGAAGAGGCGGTCGTGGAGCAAAAAAGTGCCCTCCTCGGTCGGGGCGGCGGGTACGCGCTCGCTGGCCGATTGGCGCAGCGCAAGCTCGATGGCGTGCGTCAGGTCGCGGCCCCGGAAAGGTTTTGAGAGGAATGCCTGCGGGTGAACCGCCTTTGCCTGCGCGAACGTCGCGTCGTCCGAGTTGGAGGTGAGGAAGATGACGGGCAGTTGCGGGTGGCTTTCACGGATGCGGCGGACGGTCCCGATACCGTCCAGCGGGCCTTCGAGCTGGATGTCCATGAGTGCGAGGTCGGGCGGCGGGCCTTGCCCGAAAAAGGCGAGGGCCAGTTCGCCCGAGGCCACCGGCCCCAGCACGGCGCAGCCCATTTCGAGGAGGCGGTCGGTCAGGTCAGCGGCGATGATAGGGTCGTCTTCCACGACGAGGATGTGCATCTTTTCCATTTGGCGGCAAATTAGCCGACGGTTGGGCAAACGGCACAATCATAGCCATCGATTCGTAGCGGTGCGGGCTTGATTTGGTGAAAAGCGTATGCCGGGTGTTTTTTGGTACAAACAAAAAAAGCCTCCCGATTTACATCGGGAATCTTTAAATATTGAGTTGGCGCCGACCTACTCTCCCGCCCGCAAGGGGGCAGTATCCCGAGGCTTCGGGACCCTGGGGAAGCTATGAGGGGACATTCTTTTATAACTTCTGGCATTGGCATCACCGGTCAAAGACCGGATCACAGAACGTTTCGGGCCGAAGCCATTCACGAGCGGCTTTTTGTGCAAATTTCAAATCCAGAAGTCGGAGACTTGCTGACGGTATGACTTATCTGGACTCAACAGGTCGGAGACCTTCACAAGCGGTGTGCAGCAATAGCTTATGATTCGCAGAAAACCCTTGGCCAGCGGATTTCCCCGTTGATATGCGTTTTTGGTAGAGATCGGCCAGTTTTCGCCAGAGCGCCTTATTCTTTTGCTGCGCCCTTTTTCCAATTTCGCCCTACAAAACAGCACCACATGGGCGAATTCCAATGCTACAAGTTCAAGTCCATCGACCGGCCCCTGACCGAGGTGGAACGCCGGGAAGTCGATGCCCTTTCGAGCCGGGGGAAGCGGAATATTCCAGACGCTCCGCTTAGATAGGACGCTGGGAGAAGGCGGGGCTGTTCTTGTGAAATTTTTTGCAGCGGTCAAAAACCAAGTGGCATAAATATCTTTTTCAAATCAAATCAAGCATATGTATTTCCATTCATTCCATTCCGAATTTCCCAAGATTGCCGAAAACGAGACCCGTTCACTAACGGTTTTTGAAAAAAACGGCGACCTGCCCCAAGGGGAATACGCCTTCATGGACCTGTATTGCGATGACGGGATGAAATTGCCCAAAGAACTACAGGGTTGGCTCGGTTCGATGAACGATTGTGGCTGCGGGAGTGGGCTGAAGTTCAGGTTTTGTTGCGGGGCAAAATGAGGTTGGTGTTTTGAGGAGCTGGTCTTTACGAGCGGCATACCGTGAGCCAGCGGAGCTGTTCCAATGAATTTTATCCAAAAATAAACAGTGCAACATGACGACACTTACCGAAGCGCAACTCATCCAACTGATGAAGCCCGACCTGCCCATCAAGGCCTTCCCGGTGCGGGGATTGATGGCAACCTTGCGCGACAAATATGCTGGCATCGAAATGATCCTCGGCACCTTGTTCGAGATCCGTTCCCTCGTGGACATGGGCGATATGGGCGGCGTTGGCTGTGAGATTGCCCCCTTTGGGCACGACGGGGAAAAACGTAAGGTTGTGATTGTCTGCTCCATCACCCATTTGGTCATCAAAAGGGGCGAGCCGCATTGCGCGGAAATCGTGCGCTATCAGGCAAAGCGGGTGAAAAAACTGGAGCGGCAAAAGCCGAGGTTTTTTGGGCGGTAAAATGGGTTGGGATTGGCCGTTCCAGCAAGCGGCGATGGTAGCATATCACGTCAGCTGCTTTGCTTCATTGATTTTTTGCAAAAGGCGGTCTATCATCTGGTGCCGTTCAAGCGGCGCATCGTCCTTCGCCATTTCACCCACATCGAACAGGCAGTCCAAATCCCAACGGCAAAACCCGACGGCCCGTTTGCCCATCAGGTTTCCGATCCGCGTGTCCAAGCCAAAGGACTCGGCCATTTGCCAAGTGTTTTCCTGCAAAAAATCCAGTTCGTCCGGCGTGAACAGGAGGTATGCTTTTTTGTCGTTTTTTCCCGGTTTCATAATGGATGTGTTTTTTTTCCTACGGCCCAAATGGGCGGATGGCTTTGTCCTGCCGGTTTTTACCAAATCAAAACCGGTTTGCCCGGAGACAGTTTGGCGGGGAGCACTGACTATCTTCAGTGCCGGCAAGTTTTGAGGTCAGGCCATTTTCGGCAATACCTCCTTTATAAAATAGGCCAGCGAGCAGACCGTGATTTCTGGGTCGCGCGTGAACGCCGCACTTTCGGGCGTGACGACAAACTTGAAATCGGGGCCCAGGTCCAAACAGGCCTGAAAAAAGCCCTTCGAGATGCTCGGCGCATTGGAAAACTTGATTTCGATGGCCGCGATTTTTCCGTCCGGCGTTTCCAAGATCAGGTCCACCTCTGCCCCGTTGTGCGTCCTGAAATAGAAAAGGTGGAAATCCGGCCCGGCCTCCCGCCGTATTTGTTCGATGACATACCCTTCCCACGATGCCCCGACGAACGGACTGGCCAGCAGGCCATCCGCATCCGGCACCCGGGCGAGGGCATGGAAAAAACCGCTGTCCCGAAAATAGAACTTCGGGGCCTTCGTCAGCCGCTTGCCGATATTGATGAACCACGGCTCCAAACGTGTGGTCAAAAACGAGCCGTCGAGCAGGTTGAGGTACTTGTTGACGGACTGCACGGAAATGTCCATCGAGCGGGAGAGGTCGGCAACGTTCAGGATATGCCCGTGCAAATGGCCGAGCATCCGCACGAAACGGCCCATCGCGGCGGCATCCACTTCATAGCCGATGACCCGGCGGAGGTCGCGCTCGATGAAGGTTTTGGTGAAATTTTCGAGCCACCGCCGCGAGACCGGCCAGTCTTTTGCCAAGAACGCTTCCGGAAATCCGCCGCGCAGCCAATGCTCGCGCATCGTGCCCGCTGGCGGAACCTCTGTCAACATGAACGGCGTCAGTTCATGGTAGGCAATCCGCCCGGCGAGCGATTCGGAACTTTGGCGCAGCAGTTCGGGAGAGGCCGAGCCGAGGAGGAGGAACCGCGCCGGCTCGCGCTGCCGGTCGACGAGCGAACGGAGCAATGGGAACAGCCTCGGCTGGAGCTGGATTTCGTCGATGATGACACACCGGTCGGCCAGCCCGGCGAGGTGGGTCTCTGGGCTGGCGAGCTTGGCCTGGTCGTTCTCGGATTCGAGGTCGAGGTAGATGGCCGGTTTTTGGAGGGTGGAAACCAGCGATTTGGCCAATGTCGTTTTGCCGGCCTGCCGCGGGCCAATGATGGCAACGATGGGGAAAATGTCGAGGTCGGCTAAGATCCGGGCGGAAAGGTGGCGGGCAATCATGCCACAAAGGTGGATTTTATCCATGAAAATCTGAAATGCTTGTTTCGTTTTTTCATGGATAAAAACTACATGCCTTTTTAGAGCTGCCGCATCCGCGAACAGGACATCGCCGGTGCAGACAAGGAGGACGCGGCCAAATCGTTCGAGTGCATTGTCGGGTACGAGGGTTCGGGGGACGATGCCAACCCGCCTACGGGTTGAGGGCTGAAGGCTTGACATGAGGAAGCGCAGCGTTCTTGGTTGAGCGGTGCGCTTTTTTTTGTTGACAAAATGGCCTCGCGGCAGCGGTTATGGAAATCCTGACCAGCAAATTGATAACACCGGTCAAAGACCGGGTAACAGAGCGTATCAGGTCAAAAGACCTTCACGAGCGAACCCGACGAACATACCCATCCCCAGCGGGCGAATCCTCGAAAAGAACCCAAAAGTGAAAATGATCGGCGCGGTTGCCGTACAGCGAAAACTGCTCGTCCTCATCTACACGCTCTATAAAAACAACAAGCCCTATGATGCCGGCTACACGCAAACAAAGGTGGCGGCATGAACATTTCGACCAAAAAAAGTAGGCAAGGGCAAGCCCTCACCTACGCTGCATCG
>JANOQP010000646.1:0-6183 GCA_031414895.1 Saprospirales bacterium | reverse complement strand
ACAGCCCGACCGAGGCCGAAATCATCACGACGGTCCAATTGACCTTCACCGAACCAGGTGGGGCTTTGGCAAAAATTTTCACTTTTGAAGACCTCGACGGCGATGGCGGCGCGGCCCCGGTCGTCGATAAAATCATCCTCGACCACGACAAAACCTATGAAGTGGCAGTCGAGTTTTTTGACAAAACAAAAACCCCAACGGCAGACATCACAACCGAGGTGGCAGCGGAAAGCGATGTCCATTTGGTGACTTTCGCGGTCAGCGGCGCGAATTTGAGCTTCACCTATGCAGACAAGGACGTGAACGACAAGCCAGTCGGGCTGTTCGCGGTCGCGAAAACCGGGGCAGTTGGGACGGGCAATTTGAACCTCGTTTTGCACCACGAACCGACCTCGAAAGACGACCTCGCGAACCCCGGCGGCGAATCGGACGTGGACGTGAATTTCGCGGTCGAGATTTTGTAGACATTCATTTTTGGGTAAAAAATCGGCCAAAAGGGGCAAAAAAGGGCGGTTTTGTAGAATCAAATCTATCAAAACCGCCCGCTCCATTTAAAAAAACTACATTCGCCGCCGAAGACAATTCCTATTATGAACGGACATTTGAGTCCTTTGCTGGCACTTTTTATCCTCCTCGCCTACTTTTTGATGTTGGTCGGCGTGGCATGGCGCACGGGCCGCGATGTCAAAAACGAGGGGTTTTTCCTCGCCAACCGGCAGATAAAATGGTACGTCGTCGCGTTTGCGATGATCGGCACGTCCATTTCGGGGGTGACGTTCATTTCGATCCCCGGCAAGGTCGGCGCGGGCGGCCTGAACCAGGCTTTTTCGTACATGCAGATGGTCTTGGGCTATTCGGTGGGCTACCTTTTTGTCGGGGCGGTGCTTTTGCCACTGTATTATCGGCTCAATTTGACCTCGATCTACACCTATTTGGAGCAACGTTTGGGGCCAAAAAGCTACAAAACCGGGGCCGCGTTCTTCCTCGTGGCCCGCACTTTTGGCTCGGCGGCGCGGATGTTCCTGGCCGCGCTGGTGCTGCAAAACTTCATTTTCGGGCCGCTCGGTGTGCCTTTTTTCGCCACCGCGATCCTGATGCTCGCGCTGATCTACGTTTACACGTTCAAGGGCGGCATGAAAACCATCATTTGGACGGACACAATTATGACGGCCTGCCTCCTTTTCGCGCTCGTTTGGACGGTCGTGACGCTGGCCGGGCGGCTCAATTTGGGCATTTTCGACATCGCGCCCGCCGTCGCCCGGAGCACTTACAGCAAGATGTTCTTTTGGGAAAATTTCGGCTCCGACCCCAATCATTTCATCAAACAGTTCGTCGCGGGCGCGCTGACGGTCATCGCGATGACGGGCCTCGACCAAGATTTGATGCAAAAAAACCTCGCCTGCAAGAACATCAAAGAGGCGCAAAAAAACATGGCCGCCTTTTACGCCGTCCTCGTGGTCATCAATTTGCTCTTCCTGACGCTCGGCGCACTCCTATATTTATATGCCGCGCAAGTGGGCCTCCAACAGCCCGCGCAGTCCGACGCGCTCTACCCGACCATCGCTTTTCAGCACCTCGACGTGGTGGCGGGCATCGTGTTCATGATCGGCCTCGTGGCCTCGACCTATGCGAGTTCCGACTCGGCACTGACCGCGCTGACGACCAGTTTTTGTGTGGATTTTCTCGGTTTTGAAAAAAACAAAACGCACCCGGACGAGTACGCAACCGAAAAGCAAAAGCTCGAATACATCGAAGATTTGGAGAAAACACAGAAAAAACAGCGCACGATGGCCCATTTGGGCTTTTCCATCGTGTTCGTTTTGGTGATCTTGTTGCTCAAAGCAATCAGCGACGACGCGGTGATCAACACCATTTTCAAGATCGCGGGCTACACCTATGGCCCGCTTTTGGGGCTGTTCTTTTTTGGGCTTTTCACAAAATTGGAGGTGCGCGACAAGTTCGTACCGTTGGTCTGCCTCGCCGCGCCGATCTTGACCTGGTTCATCGTGATATTGGCGAAGGATTGGTACCATATTGACCTCGGCTTTTTGAACCTGTTGGTCAATGGTGCGCTCACTTTTTTTGGGCTTTGGGCGCTCTCGTTTCAGTTGAAAAAAGTTGGCGAGGGTTGAACCGGGCTTTTATCCGGGGCGGCCAATTTTTGGAGATCGATCAAAAAAAGTGTCGCGCATCGAACAGGGAAACCTAATTTTGTCAAAAAAAACATGGAATCAACTTCCTTTCAAGTTCGAAAATTTTTGGCCATTGAGCGGCTTGTCCAATTGGAAGACGAGGAGCTTTTATTGGTCATTGAGCATCTTTTGATGCCCGAAACCGAGGCTGGGGCGATGACGGATGTTGAGTTTGATAAATTCATTTCCGACCGCCGTCGCGATGCTTCCGACCCGGCCGAGCGCGTTCCCGGCGAGGCTGTTTTGCAAAAATTGCGCTCACGATTTGTTGCACAAACCGCTTAACGATGTACCAAATCGAGTTCACCCGAAAAGCTGAAATTGATCTTGACGAGGCAGCAGATTGGTACGAAAAACAATCGTTTCAGCTCGGTCTCGCCTTTTTGGAGCGGTTTCAGGATGCGTATGTTTTTATGGAGAACAGGCCCGAATCGGCGCGTTTTTTGGCCGAGGGAGTTCGATACCACAAGCTCAAGAAGTTCCCGTTCAATATCTTTTTTGAGTGCGACGAACCGACAAAAACGGTTGTGATTTTCGCCATTTTGCACGAAAAACGCCATCCCGATAACTGGAAAATGCGCTTCTCGCAAATTTGAAAATTGGGTTTTTCGGAACAAACCCTCACTGAAACGGATACCCAATGGCCACGTTCCAGTTCAAATCCGACCGTTTGAACGGTTTTCCAGATTTCCCATAAATGAAATACCGCCCGTTTTCGTCGGCGTAATTGTTGCGCAACGGCAGCCCCCAATCGAGCCGGACGACGAAATACGAAAAATCCCCACGGATGCCGAAGCCGGTGTTCACCGCGACCTCTTTGTAAAAATCGCCGAGGCCAGATTTGAGGCGTTGTGGGTCATCCTTCCAAGTCCAAATATTGCCCGCATCGGCGAAAATCGCGCCCTCCCAGATCCACCAAATGGGGAAACGCAGCTCTGCGGTCGTTTCGAGGCGCACTTCGCCTGCTTGATAAAATGGCAAAGTGTTGCTGGAGTCACTGTTTATCAGGTCGTTGTAGCCGCCCGGGCCGATCTTTCGGATGGGCCAGCCGCGCAAACTGTACGGGCCACCGATGGATTGCTGTTTCGGAAAAGGCACTTCCGCCGACGTGAACGATTTCGAAAAACCGCCAGCCAGCCGCCCGACGATGGACGTTTTCCGGGGCAGCGGCTGGGTGAAATTGCCGTCAAATTCCACTTTCGCGAACTGCGCAAATTCGAGGTCGCCGATCTTTGGGCGGAAATCCTCGCGCATCCAACCGAGCGTTTTGAGGAGCGAGGTCGTGCCGCCGATCTCTGCACCGGAAATTTCCGTCCGGAGGTGAAGTGCGCGTTGGCGACCGCCAAAAGGTTGTTTTTTTGAATAATTATAGGAGAATTCGCGAAAAAGGAAGCCTGTGAGCAGGTATTTGCCAAAGCTCTTTTTCAAAAAAGTCCGGTCGGCCAGGTATGCATCGAACTTCGGTTTCGTGTTCGGCACGAGCGCGTCCACGCCGAGGTGGCGGATGGAAAACTGCCGCGAACCGCTCGTCCGCACATCATATCCCGCGCTCGCGCTGAACGAATTGATGATATAATATTCGAACTGTTCGCGGTAATCGTAGGTGAGCGTGAGGCGGAGCTGCGCGTCGGTTCGCAGCGAGTTCATGAAGCGCGGGAGGGCGCGGCGGAGGAGCTTGTCCTCGTCGTCAGGCAGCCGGCTGATGCCTTTCCAAAGTCCGAAATAGTCCACGAACCGCGGCACGATGACCTCCGTTTGCAGCCGAAAATCTTGTGAATTGACAAAATTGCGGCCCTCGCCCTGCCCTTTTTGCGGGTCAAAGGCGATGCTGTACTCAGCGGAAAGGGTGCCCTGTTCCGCGCCGTTGAACAGGTTCCGGCTCCTGACCGTCCCCGAACCGGTCAATCCGACGAGCCATTTTGCCTGCGAAATATCGAGGTTCGAATAGCTCGCCGTCAAATCGGGGCTGACCGATAGCCGTTTGCTCCGCGTGAGCGAAACGCCGATGTCGATCCTTTCGGCATTGCCCGTATCGCGTTGCGGCTTGACGGCCACGAAACGGAACGCGCCGAGGTTGCCGAGCCGTTGGTTGGTCTTTTGGAGGTTTTTTTCGCGATAAAGTTCGCCTTCGCGGAGGGCGATCGCATTGAGGAGAACGCCCGGCTTGACCCCCAATTTTGCGGAATTGCTCAAAAAACGCACACCTTTAATAATGGTGTCCAGCCCGACCGGGCGGCGCGGGTTGAAATCGCTCTGGACAGTGATCTTGCCGATCGTGAGCGTCGGGTGGTCGGCATTTTTTTGGGAAAAAGGCAGGACGGTCATCACGACCTTCGAGAGCCGGGCGGTCGTGTCGGCCTCAAATTCGAGGTAGTTTGGCAAAAAAAGCGCGTGGCCGTTGTTCCTCAAAAGCAAGGTGATGCGCGATTTTTCTTGGTCAAAAAGTTTGATGTCGAGCGGCTGGCCGGGGCGGAGGACGGACGATTGTTGGCTTTTTTTCAACAAAACATCGATCGTCGAATCATTGCAAACGACCGCGACCGATTCGATCCGATAGACCCCGCCAGGTGTAATTTTATAGGAAACGTGCGCTTTTTTGTGTGAAACATTCACTTCGTGCGACACTTTCGCATCAAAATAGCCCCGGCCGAGGAAATAATTCCGGAGGTTGCTCTCGGAGCGGTCGGCCAGTTCGGGGCTGAAAATGACGGGCGGCTGCGCGACATTGTTGCAGACCCATTTTCGGTAATCGCTCGGGAACTTGCCCGAAGCGCACTTCCTTTTCAAATAAAGCCAACTCCGATAGTGCGGCACGAAACCAAAGAACGGTTTTTCGGGCCGCTGTTTGATGAGCGCGCCCGCCTCGCCCTCAACCGAATAGCGGTCGGAAATCTGTTTGATGCCCTCGATTTTGATTTTGTTCTTGACCAAAATCGCCTCGTTTTCGGGGAGGAACTGGGTAGTTTTGCAATTGGAAAGGCAAAAAAGCAGGGTCACGGCGAGTGCCGCGGACCCAATTCTATTTTTAAAAATACAATTTTGCATGGCCAGTTTTCGAGAATTATGCCCCATTTTTTTGGGAAAAATGTCGGCGCAAGTTAGGCCGCGGCCAAAGAAAAGCATCGGTTCAATCTTTGTGTATGCCCGGCCAAACAATCTGCGGGAACAAATGAGCCGAATAAATGACCTAATCGGCTCATTTTTTTCATAAATTTGAGCCGAATAAATGACCTAATCGGCTCATGCTCTACAATTGGCAACAAGAAGACTGGCGAAAATGGCGGTTCACCGACCATGGGCTTGCCCAATTGGCCCTGACCTACGCAGAAATCGCGGGGCAAGGTTTCGGCCGTTTGAACAGTTTGCCGGGCGACCAACAGGCCGATTCCATCACCTCGATCTTGGTCAAAGAGGCCATCAAAACTTCGGCAATCGAGGGCGAATTTATCAGCCGCGCCGACCTCGTTTCTTCTATCCGCCGCAATTTGGGCTACGAAACGCCCGGCCACCGCATCAGGGACAAACGCTCGGAGGGCATCGCCAATTTGTTGGCCCGGTCGCGGGAAAGTTTTGCGGCCGATCTGACCGAGACCGAGCTTTTTGCGTGGCACAAAAACCTGATGCTCGGCAATTCGGCGGTCGAAATCGGTGTTTTTCGCAGTCATTCCGAACCAATGCAGGTCATTTCGGGCGCAATCGGAAAGGAAATTGTCCATTTTGAGGCCCCGCCGTCGGCGCAGGTCCCCGCCGAAATGCGGGCCTTTTTTGCGCGCGCTCGCGAAGCTGACAATGCGCTCGTTTCGGTGTGAAATAATTCAATTTTGCCAGATGATGACACTGCGAAGGAAAACGGAAAACGGAAAAATTATTGTCATGCACATTTGAGTTTTCTTCTCTTCAAAGATTTTCCTCTTCCGCACAAAACTACAACTTTTCCGTCTGTTCTGCTTTTCTCTCCCCAAATTGATTGATTCAATTTTCGACTACGAGA
>JANOQP010000645.1:0-11378 GCA_031414895.1 Saprospirales bacterium | reverse complement strand
GCAGACCCTTACAGGGTGACAGTTTCGTTGAGCGGGCGATTCGTGCATTTTTCAAAAATGTTCAGTAGTTTGGAATCCCACAATTCATCATTACCATCATCCCGTAGAACTGTCAAATTATTTTACATGATCAACCGATTACACACGCCGGGGCGATGCCTCTGGCTACCGCTGTTTTTCCTTTTTCCCATCCTTTGTCGCGCACAATTTGCGGACACCACCCAGTTTTTCATTTTCAACTATCCGGGGCCGAGCAATATCCCCGTCAATGGCGATTGCATGGGCAGCCTCGCTTTGATGGGCGTACCGGTCGTCACGCCGCTTGCGCCGGGCGCGAGCATCTCCTTGTCTTATTTCGACTCGGTTTCGACCGGGAACTACAATGGTTATCCGCCCCATTTGAGCGTCAATCAGGCGTTCAATCCGGGCGATGATTTGCTGGTTTTTTGGCAGGTCGGCGATAACCAGGGCAACTCGTTCAATTTTCAATTTCCCATCGCATTCGAGGATTTGACCGCCCCGGTTTTTTCGGGATTGCCCGCTGCCGTCCTCAATTTATTGTCGGTCGACCAAGTGCCGCCGCAACCCGTCGTGACGGCAAACGACAATTGCGACGGGCCAAACTGGGCCTATGCTTTTGTCGAAACGCCGCGCCCGGCTCGTTGCCTCGCTGGCAGTTTCACCCGAACTTGGACCAGCACCGATGTCGCGCAAAACACCCGGATTTTCACTCAAACCATCAATATCGCCGCCGACGTGACCGGCCCGACCGTCACCGTTTTCCCACAGAATGGGAGCGGCGACTGCCTAAATGCAGCCGTTTTGTATCAAAATTGGCTGCTTGCTGAAAAAAACGCCATCGTCGCCAATGACCTGCACGGCGTGGCGAACATCAATTACACTGCCCCGCCGACCATCGGCACGGCCTGCGGCTCGACCGCGACGGCCATTTTTACGGTCACGGACGAATGTGGAAACCCGACGAACCTGCCCCGCGTTTTCACGATTTCGGATGCCACTCCGCCCAATTTTACCGCCGACCCGAACACATTTATCGGCACTTGCGATGTGGACAACGACCAAAATTTGTTGGCCACTTGGGTCCAAAGCCGGGCCAGCGCGGTGGCAACGGATGCTTGTGCGGCGGTGATCTATTCGATGAAAATCGGCGGCGCAACGGTTGATTCCGCCGGGGTTCAGGCCGCTTTTTTGGCCTCAAAATCATTGCCCTGTGGCGACCTAACTTTTGTGAATGACACTTATACAATAGTAAAAGGCTTCGTGACCGTCGAGTTTGTCGCCTCCGACGGCTGTAATTCGGCCTCTCGGACGGCCAGTTTTGTGGTGCGCGACCTGCAATCGCCCACTTTTTCGCCCCTGCCGACGGACGATAATCAGCCTTGCGACGGCATGGTATCACTGGCGGATTATGTCCAAAATCATGGTGGCGGCGCGGCGGAAGACCAATGTTCCTCGGTCATTTGGACGATAAGTTCGACCCCGCTGCCCAACCAATGCGGCGGAACGGGCGCGTGGGATGTTGAGTTTTTGGTGGTCGACGGCTGTGGAAATTCAAATACAGCGACCACACAATTCACCCTTTTTGACAATTCCGGGCCGGTGATTTCTTTCCCAAACAACCCGGTCGTGGAAAATTGCGGCAGCGGCGACGACCAAACGAAGCTCGAAAATTTCATCCAAAACCGCGGTTTCGGGACACTTTCGGACAATTGCTCCGCGCCTGCTTTGCTCGATTGGGGCGCAAATTTCAGTTGGGAAACCTCGACCGGGGCGACCGGAGTTGGCACGACGGCCAGCGGCGCGTACCCGCAAATCCCCATCGGCGATTGCAATTGGTTCGTTGATTTGACATTTTCGGCGACCGATGATTGCGGCAACGCGAGCGATAAAACAGTCCGTTTCAAAATCGCGGATTTGGCCGCGCCCGTTTTCGCCATCTCGACGACGCGCGATACTTTTTCGTGCGAAATCGCGCTCCCGATGGCTGCCGCGCCCGCCGTCGCCGACAATTGCGACGCGACGCCAACGGTCGTTCTCGCGACCACGACCAACCCGACCGCTTGCGCCGGGCGATATGATATAATAAGGACTTGGACGGCGACCGACGATTGCGGAAACCCGGCGACAGCGACCCAAGTTTTTGTCGTGATCGACACGACGGGGCCAGTTTTTACGGTCTTTCCGCTCGACACTTTTGTGGATTGTGGCAACCTCCCAAATGCGCCGACGGTGGACAACGGCATCGCCGCGAACGACGCTTGCTCTGGTTTGGTCGCGGCCATTTCATCGGCTGATATTTCGACAAAAAACCCGGATATTGCTGTTTGCGGGCATTATAGTTACACAATTGCGCGCATTTTTTCGGCGATTGACGATTGTGGGAATTTAACGAAACGAACGCAAAACATCATGGTCCAGGACACGACCGCGCCCGTTTTCACTCAAAATTTAGCTTTTGCAACGACTTGCGACAGCCTCAAAATTTACCCATCGCCCATCGCCGTGGACGGCTGCGGCGGCGCAACGACCCCGGCTGTTCAAACCGCCGCCGATGTCATCGTGACGAACGGTTGCGCGGACAATTATTTCCTGAAAAAGACCTTTTCCAGCACCGACCTCTGCGGGAATATCGGCCAATTCACCCAAATAATCACCGTCGTGGACACCCTGAAACCGTCGCTGGCGGGCATCCCGGCCTTCCAAATGGTCGGGTGCGGGCAGGCCCCGGCGGCCCCGATCATCGGCACTGACATCACTGGCGCGGACAATTGCGACCCCGACGTGACCATCCTTTTCAACGAAATCTCGACCCAAGACCCCGTCGCGACGAACTGCAACCACTACAATTTTTGGATCACCCGCGAGTGGTTGGCCGTTGATAATTGCCAAAATTCGCGGCTGTACACACAATCCATCCAAGTCGAGGACCAAGACGCGCCCGTGATGACCCTTCGCCCCGGCGGCATCGTGCCGACCGCGCTCGCGCAATGCTCGGCGGATGTGATTTTTGACGCGCCGCTCACGCTCATCGACGGCTGCACGGCCTCGATCGACACGGTGACAGTGAGCGAAACGGGCGTTTTTGAGAACACTTCCGGGCTGCCGGACAATGCCTCGCCCGTGGACGATTTGATCTTGAACATTGCACTTTCGAGTGTTTTTCCCGAGCAACCAGCCGTCGGAAACGCAATCATCGAACTACTTTTGAATGATTATGATGGAGAAAACCCGACCGAGTTTTTTGAGGTTTTTGGTGAAAACAACACCTTGCTCGGCACTTCGCCCGCCGTCAGCGGGCAGTGCGGTGACACTTCAATGACCCTTATTTTGACCGAAAGCCAGCTAAATGACTGGGGGCAGGACGGTTTTATTTCGATAAAACTCGTCGCGGTCGGCGATTCGACCGATGCCGTGAACTTGCTCTGCGCGGGCGGTTCGGCGACGGCGGCGATGACCTATTCATACAGCCTGCCGGAAGTTTCGGTCGCGCTTTCTTATTCGATTGATGGAAACCCGGCGCAAAATTTCCCGCCCGCATCGAGCACAAACTTGGCAGTCGGGCCACATATTTTGATTTTGACGGCCATGGATTGTTCCGGGAACACGACGATGGCGGTGCAAAACTTCACCATCGTGGACGTTTTTGAACCGACGATGGACGCGCCCGCGCCGATGCACTTCTTTGCGACGGACACTTGCCGGACGGAAATCGGGCTGCCATTTCCACAGAATTTGGCGGACAATTGCGGCTTTTCGGGCAGTTTTGACCAAAACCTCGCCACCAAACCGCTGATTTTCCACCTCGACCCGAACGCCGGACAAGTGCCGAACGACCTCACGCTGACCTTCACGGGCGCAATTGCGAACGCAATCACGAACGGTATTTTGACCATCCCGCTCCTCGCGGACAACGGCGACTTGGGCGAATTTTTCCAGATTTTTGACGAAAACAACAACCCCCTCGGCCAGACAAATTCGGGTGGCGCGGCGCAATGTTTGACCGCATTGAACTCGACCATCATGGTCACGGCGGCGCAAATCAACCAATGGGCTGCCGATGGCAACATCCAATTTCACCTAAAAGCGAACGTGAACGCGACGGTTTGGCCAGATTTTATCAACCCCTGCGGCCCGCTGAACGCATCGAACGGCGACGGTCAAAGCACCATTGGCGGGCGGTTGAAGTATGAGTTCGCACCCATTTTTTATGAAATTAAAACATCCGGCGGCGCGACCGTAAAATCGGGGCAACTCGTTGGCAATCAAACAGTTACGGCAGTCCCAGCGGGCCAGTACGAGGTATTTTACAGCGTCACCGACCGCAACGGTTTGACCGGCTCGACCCTTTGGAACTTGACCGTTCAGGACACGACGCGGCCTTCGGCGATTTGCGCGGCCAGTCAAATTTATGTCAATCCGAGCGGCGTGGTGGACTACCAAATTGCACCGCAAACGATAGACGGCGGCAGCGCGGACAACTGCACGTCCGCGCTCGTTTTTGCGGTCAATCCGCCCATGATTTCGTGTTCGGCCATCGGTTCGACGGTGCAAATTGCGCTCACGGTGACCGACGAATCGGGGAACTCTGCGACCTGCACGACGTTTGTTTCGGTGAATGGCGAAGCCCCGCAGCCGAGCTTTTTGGGGAATATCTGCCAAAATGACACCTTGAAACTCTTTGCAAATGCCCCAACCGCGCCGGCGAACACGACCTATAATTTCCTCTGGACAGCCCCGAACGGCATTCAATTTACCGACGAAAACCCAGTCGTGCCGACGGCAAATTTGTCGTTCGAGGGAAGCTGGTCGCTGCAAGTTTCGGGCCTCACAGGCTGCCAATCGAGCGGCCTCGTGACGGTCGATTTGACGAACACGCCGTCGCTGCCACAGCTTTCGGCGAACCAACCGAGCTTTTGCAACGGCGATGCAATTGTTTTAAAAACGCAGACTTATTTGGGCCAAAACCCGATTTTTTACTGGTATTCGGGTCAATTTCCGACAGGCGTTTTGCTCGGAACAACCATCACCCCGCAGTTTTTGGTGCCAAACGCGACACCGGGCAACTACGATTTTTATGTCATGGTGAACGAAAACGGCTGTTTGAGCAATCCGAGCGACGGCATCGCGGTGGCCGTTTTTGCGCACCCGGCTGCGCCAAATGTCGTGCCCGGGATGTCCGTTTGCGAAGGTTTGCCCATTGTTTTGGGGACAACTTCGGGCGGCATGAACACGGTGTATTCGTGGACAGGGCCGAACGGTTTTGTGAGCAACCAACAATTTCCGCCTGTCATTTTGTCTGCCCAACCCGTCGTGCACGAGGGCAATTATCAGGTCTTTGTTTCTGAAAATGGTTGCCCAAGCACGTCGGCCATGATTTCGGTGGAGGTGAAACCGCGCCCGGCGACCCCGGAAATCGGAACCGACCTCCCAAAATGCGCCGGGCAAACCATCCAACTCGTCTCGAACGTGACGAACGCGGAGCAATATATCTGGTTTTCGCCGCAATATCCGTCCGAGCCAGCCGACACGACCGTCGGCGTGAACGGCCTCACGCTGCCGAATGCGCAGCCGATTTTGACGGGCGAATGGCGCGTTTTGATCATCAAACAAGGCTGTCCGAGCGACACTTCGGAAGCCGGAGCGGTCGTGGTGAAAAATTATCCCACCCTTTCGGCAATGAACAATGGGCCGCTTTGCGAGGGCGAGCCGGTCAATTTTTCGGCGACGACCGACCAGGTTTTGGGATCAAATTTTCATTGGACAGGGCCAAGCGGGTTCAATAATTTTTCCCAAAACCCAAGCCTGACGATGCCCTCGGCGGGCGTTTATCAAGTGACGGTAACGAACGATATTGGTTGCTCAACGACCGGTTCGACGACGCTCTCGGTCTCGGCAAAACCCATCGTCGCGGCCATCGTGACGAACGCACCGATTTGTGAAAATGCGGCACAAAGCGTTAATTTACAGGCACTTATATCGCCCATTGACCCGACATATATTTATTCGTGGACGGGGCCGAACGGTTTCGCCTCCGCCGAGGCCAGCCCGGTTTTGGTGGGCGCGACGGTGGCTATCAATGGCTCGTACACGTTGATCGTGACGAAGGATTTGGGCGCGAACAATTGCGTTTCAAACGCAAAATCGGTCAATATCGCCATCACGCCCACCCCGAAAACGGCTAGCATTTTCCCCCCCATCACGGCGGTTTGCGCGGGGCAACCGTTCTCGATTTTTGTGGACAACGCGGGCGATTATCCGGCGAACTCGACCTTCATTTGGACGACCCCCATCGGGCTGACCACGACGGCCACGCCGAACTATTCGGTCAATAATTCCAACATCGCCTATTCGGGAAATTACTCGCTCGAAGTGCAGGTGAACGGCTGCAAATCGGGCGTTTCATCGGTCGTAAAAGTGGTCGTGAACCCGATCCCCGCGCCGCCGTCGGTGGTCACCAACAGCCCCGTTTGCGAGGGCGACGAAATCACGCTCGAAGCCCCACTTGCGTCGAACACAACCTATTCTTGGTTCGGGCCGAACAGCTTCACGTCGTCGCTGCACAACCCGGTCATCCCAAATGCGCAGCTTGTGAACGGCGGCGAATATTTCATCAAAATCAGTCAATTTGGCTGCGAATCGAGCTTTTCGGAGCCGATCCATGTCGTTGTAAAACCCCGCGCGGCCGTTCCGACGTTGGCCGGGATTTCCCAAATTTGCCTCGACACGCCCGGCGCGACGCTCCAATTGATGGTCAACCAAACGGCCCAAACGCCTGGCGCGACCTATAATTGGTACGAATATATCAACCCGCAAAACGCCAGTTTCCTGCTTTCGAGCGGCGCGGCGGCGGGCATAAATTACTCGAACCTCGGCGGTTTTTCGGCGGGCGTTCACCAATTTGTGGCGGTCGCGGATTTGAACGGTTGCCCGAGCGCGGCGAGCTTGCCGTTTGCGGTTTCGATGTTTGAAATCCCGGCAAACCAAGCTTTTGCTGGCCTCGACCAACTCGGTTGCACGGGCAGCGACCTCATGTTGGCCGGGCAAATGCCGACCATCGGGACGGGTTTTTGGAAACAAATTGGCGGGCAAACTGGGGCAATCTCAAACCCGAACGCCCCCGGCACGCCAGTGAGCGGCATCGGAACGGAGGGCATTTACTTGTTTGTCTGGACCCTCTCGAACGGGGCTTGCCTGAATTATTCGAGTGACACTGTGGCCGTCGCGGTACAGGATTTTGAACAGGCCGACGGCGGGGCGCAGGTCGATACCTGTTTTGCAACCGCTGTGGTACTCGACGCGCTGCCCTCCGTGAACGGCAACGGTTTTTGGTCGCAGCCCCAAGTGCAGGCACTTTTGCTCGTGGTCATCGCCGACCCGAGCGACCCGAATACGCTGATTTCTGGCCTCACTCCGGGCAATATTTACACATTCACCTGGAATTTGCCCGATCAGGGTTGCGGCGCGACGACGGACGATGTGCTTGTCCGGGTGATCAACAGCGAGGCTTTTGCGGGCGCAGACCGGACGGAATGCTCCCCAAACGGCTGTCTGATCGTGACCGCCGCGCAGCCCGGCGCCTTTGAAATGGGCGTTTGGGCCAGCCCCAATCCGGCCATCACTTTCGCCAACCCGACCTCGCCCGTGACCGATGCCTGCGGGCTGAATGCGGGGCAAAACCTCCTAATATGGACGCTCAACAACGGCACTTGCGGACACCATGCGGTGGATACTTTGTTGCTCACGATGGAGCCGACGCCGGTCGCGGCGAACGACAATTTTTCGATAGAGTTTGGCAATTCGCAGGAACTCAACGTCGTTTTGAACGATTTTTTGCCCAATTCATGGACAATCACGACCGATAGCGATGTCGCCAATGGACGGCTCACGGAGGTCGGGAACGGTGTTTTCACCTATCAACCGGACATCGGTTTTGTGGGCGAGGACAAGTTTTTGTACACCATTTGCAACACCGTTTGTGCGAACACTTGCTCGTCCGGCGTGGCCGTTTTGACCGTGAAATCTGCGCCCGATTGCGACCTGCCGACCATCATCACGCCGAACGAAGATGGGGTGAACGATGTCTTTTTCGTCCCCTGTTTGAACGCGGCGGTTGGCGACAGCGAAGTGTCGATTTTCAACGAATGGGGCGACGGGGTTTTTCACGCCAAGCCATATAAGAACGACTGGAAAGGCGAGTTCAACGGACAGCCGCTCCCGGCGGGGACCTATTTTTATGTCGTCAAATCGAGTGCGGCGAGTGGGGCAACAAAAGGCTTTTTGGTTATCCAACGATGATTTTTATGATTGTCTGAACTGTGATTCTTTTGATTTATATGATTGACTCATGTTACGCGCAGCCCCAGCGGGGCGAAATGTTGGTAGAAAAATTCAAGCGACCCTTTATTAAGCCCCAGAGGGGCGAAACATTCCGCCCCTCTGGGGCTTGCAAAAAAGCCCCTTTTGCTATCCTACCAATATTCCGCCCCGCTGGGGCTATCGGTGCGTAACATCAGTGATTGATATGATTCAAATTCATACCAATCATATAAATCAAAAAAATCACAGTTCAGACACCTAACCCTATCAATTTTTCAATTTTTATGAAATTCCGAATTTTCCCAATCCTGATTTTACTGGCCATTTCGACCCAAATAAACGGCCAACAAGAAAGCCAATACACCCAATTTATGTACAATAAAATGGGCTACAACCCTGGCTCGGCAGGCCATCGCGGCGTGCCAGAAGCATCGGTTTTTTACCGCAACCAATGGATGGGCTTCGACGGTGCGCCAAAAACGCAGGCGATGAATTTTCAGACAACTTGGCTGCAAAACCGCGTCGGCCTCGGCGCCAATCTGGTCCACCGCAGCATCGGCATCCAAGACCGGACGACGTTCGATGTGGCGTATGCCTATCGCGTCCGGCTCTCGCGAGGGATGCTCGGGGCGGGATTGCAGGCATCGGTGCGGTATTTTCGGAACAATTACCTCGACCCGCGATTGCAGGGGACGCAGCCCGTTTCGATTGACGGGGCCGTGCCGCAGGAGGCGATGAGCAAGGTGGTGCCCAATTTCGGCTTCGGTTTTTACTATACCGGCGAGCATTTTTACATCGGTGCGAGCGCGCCGAGGCTGGTGAACAACAATATTGATTTTGCGTCGGCGGGCAGTATTTTGTCGAAAGAGGTGCAGCATTTTTACCTCATGTCGGGCTATGATTGGACGGTCGCGGAGGGCATCGTTTTGACACCGCAGCTGCTTTTTAAATTTGTGAAAAACGCCCCGCTCGATGGCGATTTCAACATAAATGCCACGATAAACAAACGTTTTACGGCAGGTTTGACCTATCGGCTGGGCGGGGGCGAGGTGAGTTCGGTCGGTGAGAGCCTCGATGTTTTGGCGGGGATGCAGGTGACACCGAAGGTGTTTTTCGGCTTTTCGTACGACATCGGATTGACGCAATTGCGGAAATACCACAACGGTTCGATTGAAGTTTCGGCGCGGTATTTTTTCCGGGAGCCGACAGCGGAGACACCGTTTGCGAACCCGAGGGAGTAGGTTTTTTCAAAAAATGCCAATCGGGAAATGTGGTTTTTTGAAAAAAACCATGCCGCTTTGAGGCCCATGAAAAAAATGAAACCCAAAAATGGACGTTGGTTGTCAGCGTCCATTTTTATTGGAAGGACTGAACATTCAAAAGCAATTTTATGAAAAACCTGTTGGTCATGCTCGCTTTCCTCCCATTCGCGCTCCTCGCGCAATCCACGACAAAGCAAAAGAGCAAGGACAAAATCTACGAAAAAGGCAAGGAAAATAAGGACGTGAAGGTCCGAAACGTCACGGCCATCAACTCGGCGAAGGTCGATTATAGCCCCACTTTTTACCAAAACGGCCTCGTTTTCGTCTCGACGCACGGCGCAGGGCCGGTCGACAAACGGACGGGCGGCCGGTTTCACGACCTGTTTTTCGCACCTTTCGACCCGAACGGCGAGGCGATCGCGCGGCAGGAATTTTCGGCCAACCTCAATTCGACGGGCCACGAGGGGCCGCTCACTTTTTCGGGTGACTGGAACACGGTCTATTTTTCGCGCAACGCGGGCAAGCCGGACGCTGCGGGCGCGATCATCAACCAACAAATTTGCGAGGCCGTGCGCGGGCTGTTCGATTGGGAAAAGATCAGGCCGCTTCCGTTCAATTCGGACGAATATTCGTGCCGCCACCCGTCGTTGGGCAAGGACGGGCAAACGCTCTATTTTTCGAGCGACATGCCCGGCGGCTTCGGCGGTTTTGATATTTACCGCGTGAAAAAAGAGGCCGGCGGCTGGTCGAAACCCGAAAATCTAGGGCCGTCGGTGAACACCGAAAAGCGCGAAGGTTTCCCGTTTTCGCACGAAAGCGGCGCACTCTTTTTCTCGTCGGAAGGCCACAATTCGGTCGGCGGATTGGATATTTTTATGGCAAAAACGGGCGAAAACGGGGCCGAATTTGACGAAATCATCAACCTCGGGGCGCCTTTCAATTCCGAAAAGGACGACCTCGGCCTCATCCTTGACGCGACGGCGGAGCGCGGTTTTTTCTCTTCCAACCGCCCAAACTCGATGGGCGACGACGATATTTTTTCGGTGGAAATAGAAAACGGCCTGCACGGAATCAACCGTCCTGTCACCCAGCACGCGGGCATCGCGGTAACGGATTCGTACACCGGGCAGGCGTTGCAGGGCGCGTCCATCCGCGTTTT
This sequence comes from Saprospirales bacterium, assembly GCA_031414895.1. Taxonomy (GTDB): domain Bacteria; phylum Bacteroidota; class Bacteroidia; order Chitinophagales; family Saprospiraceae; genus JANOQP01. The sequence continues at coordinate 620 of JANOQP010000645.1, read as the reverse complement.
GGAGCGGTCGGCGGACGGTTATGCGAGCGGCGGTGATTTTTACGATGTCGTTTTGCAGCCCGATGAAAACTCGTCGAACAACCTCGCGCTGCGCCTCGTGCGCAAAAACGCGGACGACCTTGGCCCAGCGGATTTGTTCTCAAACGCACGGGGCGAGGCCTATTTTGACTTTGTGCCGGGCCGCGATTACCTGCTCGTCGTCTCGCTCGACGGCTATAAAGTGGGCGACAAGTTTTACATGGGCCAAGAAAACCCGGCGACGGGCCTCAACATCGCCCTCGAACCGATGCCGCGCTGCAAACCCGTCCGCGGGGTCGTGAAATCGGACGGCTACGGCACGCCGATCGCGAACGCGGTGGTCAAATTTGCCGACAAAAAATCGGGGAAACAGGAGCTTGTCCGAACAAATTTGAACGGCGAGTTTGATTTTTGCCTCGGTCTTGAGGGCGATTGGATCTTGATGGCCGAAAAAGACGGCTTCATCGGCAAGGCCGACCAGATAAAACTCGATGGCACAGCCAAGATTTTTAAGGAGATAAAACTGGCTCGCGACAAGCTCATCGGCAACGACGCGCCACAGGCCGGGGCTTTGCCGCCGCAACCTTTGGAGGTCGGTTCGG
>JANOQP010000644.1:0-1986 GCA_031414895.1 Saprospirales bacterium | reverse complement strand
GCCTGGGTACCGGGGGTCAATTTCATGGAATGGGCCAAATTGATCGGCCGAAAACCGAGCTACGCGCTCTGGATGCTGTTCCCGATCGTCAATTTTTTCATTTGGTGCAGCATGGCCGTTGATCTTGTGCGCTCTTTTGGGAAGCACGATTTTGGCTCGGAGGCGATGGCCGTCATTTGGGCACCGCTCGCTTTTTGGAGGACGGACAAAAGCGGGAACCAGTACGGCGGCCCCATTTTGGAGCAGGAATTTGAGTACAACCAGCAGATTTTGACCGCATTCGCGAAAAAAGACCACCGCACGGTCGAGAAAATGACCGAGGCCAGCCCGTACAAAAAAGGGATGCTCCGCGAATGGACGGAGGCGATCGTTTTCGCGGTTTTCGCCGCGAGTTTCATCAGGATGTTTTTGATCGAGGCCTATGTGATCCCGACCTCTTCGATGGAGGGATCGTTGTTGGTGGGCGATTTTTTGTTCGTCTCAAAAGCACATTACGGCATCCGCACGCCGATGACGGTGCTGCAATTCCCGTTGGTCCACAACCGGTTGCCGATTGGCGATTCCGAATCGTACCTCAAAAAACCGTCGCTCGATTACCACCGTTTGCCCGCTTTTGAAAGCATCAGCCGCATGGAACCGGTCGTTTTCAATTTCCCGGAGGGCGACTCGGTCTATGTCACCCCGCGCCGGACGTACAGCATCATGGACTTGCGCGGACTCGAAAAAAGCCGCAACCCGGAATTTGCTGACGATATCGCCGAGATGAAACGGGCGGGCCTCACGACGCGCCCGATCGACAAAAAAGACCATTATATCAAACGATGCGTCGGGCTGCCGGGCGATAGTTTGGCCGTTCGCGGCGGGCAACTTTTTATCAACGGACAGGCCGCGGCCAACCCGCCGGGCGTTCAAACGAGCTATCAAGTCTCGAAAGAAGTCGGGTTCAAGTTCCTCGAAAACCTCGGCGTGAACATGAACGACCTGAGCCTCGCCTACCGGATCTTCAACCTCAACGACGCGCAAGTTGCCAAAATAAAGGCACTTGGCCCGAATGTGCAGGTCGTGCCATATCCGTTGCCGGCGAGCCACCCTTTCAGCATTTTCCCGAAGGACACGGCCATCACGAAAACATGGACGATGGACAATTTTGGCCCCATCTATATCCCAAAAGCGGGCGCGACGGTGACGATCACGCCGCAAAACCTCGCTTTTTACAGCCGCATCATCCACCATTACGAGGGCAACGAACTGTCCGTCAGCGGTGGAAAAATCCTCATAAACGGCACGGGGGCAACCGAATACACATTCAAACAAAACTACTATTGGATGATGGGCGACAACCGCCACAACTCCGAGGACAGCCGCGTTTGGGGCTATGTGCCGGAAGACCATGTGGTGGGCAAGCCGCTCTTCGTATGGATGTCGATCCGTGCGCCGGAGACCTTTGCGGACACCAAAAATGCGCCGGGCCTTTTGAAGCGGATCAGGTGGGGACGGATTTTTAGCGGGGCGGCGAAGAAATGATCAACTGAAATTTGGGCAACAAGCCCATAGTAGTGGACATTTTTAAAACACAGGGTTTCCAAACAAAATCAGGGACGATTATTTGGTCATCCTGAAAGCGGGCAGTTTTGGCAAAAAAATTTCAAACAAAAAATAGCATATTTCAATCCCGTTTAACCTAAATTCGCCCCCGCAGAATTGCAGGTTGAACCATGCTGAAAAAACTCAATATCCGAAATTACGCCCTCATCGACGCGCTCGAAATCGAGTTCAGCGACGGGCTGACCATCATCACCGGCGAGACGGGTGCTGGCAAATCCATCCTCCTCGGTGCGCTCGGCCTCATCATGGGCGACCGGGCGGACACCAAGATTTTTTACCGCGAGTCTGAAAAATGCGTCGTCGAAGGCGTTTTTTTGGTAAAAAAATATGGCCTGCAGCCCTTTTTTGAGGAAAACGAGCTCGACTACGACGACGAGGTGG
>JANOQP010000643.1:0-2239 GCA_031414895.1 Saprospirales bacterium | reverse complement strand
AGGGGAGGAATTTCTTACAGTCAACATGGCGCTTCGCACCTGTTTAGCGTCTTTCCCTCTCACCCTTCCGTTCTGCCAAAACAACGAACTTTGTTTCGATTCAACTCTTCGTTTTTACCACCGCATAAACGTATGAGCGTCGTTGGTCAAAAAACGCCCCATTTCCCAGCCCCGGAAACCCTTTTGCACCCCGTAATCGGCGATGATGCGCTGGTTGGATTCGAGGTTGAGCATGATGGGCATCAACAGCTCGCAGGCATTGTCGTAACTGTGCGAGACGAGGAGCATATTGGAGAGCCGCCCTGTGAACTTCAGGAACATCGGCAAAAAGAGGCCGGACACGACCGATTTGGCGTGTTCCCGCGCCCATGCCCGGACGATGTAGATATTGTCCGAGGCGATGACCTTTTTGGCAAACTTCAACTGGAACTTGGCGAACGGCGCGGAGGCATAGTTCGGGAAGTAGTATTTCGAGAAAGCCTCGAAATCGTTGGCCAGCCTCTTTTTGCGGGCGGCGCGTGTGGCTTCGTCCTCGATGGGGACATCGGTCGAGCGTTCGATGGCCTTCCGGTGCGCGTCCCATTTTTCGAGCGATTGGCGGTCGGTGAGTCTCATGCGGCGGATTTGTTGCGGATGAACGAATCTTGAAGGGCGACGATCTTTTTGACCTCCTCGATGGTCGTCACGCTCCGGCAGAACTCGTTGAACGAGACGAAGACGTTGATGACCTCGGCGAGGCTGATGTCGGATTCGAGCGACTTGATGGCCGCCGCGTATTTCGCGATCACGTCGGCCTCGCGGCTGTTGGCAAAGCGCAGCCCCTCGTCGCGCGACTCGATATGGTCGTTCAGCTCGCTCACCTGATTGTAGAGCCGGGCGAGCTGCTCCTGCTTGGTCATCACCAGCGAGGTCTTGAGCTTGCCCCAGTTGCCGTCCCTGATCCAAGTGGTCATCGTGACCTCGGAGGTGCCGACCTTTTGGGCGATCTCCTTTTGGGTCATCTTTTGGTGGACAAAGAGCAATTGCGCCCATTCCTTTTTTTCGGTATTGGTCATGCGTCCATATAATATGGTGTAGTGATGGCTGCCCGGCCAATGGTGAGGGCGGTCGCTCGGTGCGGATGTGCGGCCAAAAGTAGCTGGGCGCAAGGCCGACCCCTGCCCGGAGTGGCAACGGTTGCACGTTTTTGGTAACGGTTACCGCTTTGTGGTAACCGTTACCACCTTGTTTGGTGGGGGGCAAAATGACCCGTTGGTTTGTGCCAACAAAAAAGCCCAATCGCATGGCATCGGAAGAAAAAAAGGTATTTACGGTCTCGGACGAGAGCCTCAACAGCTACGGCAGTTGGGTCTTGACATCGGGCATCGACATGGCCAATTTTCTGAAAAACCCGGTCATGCTCTACAACCACAACCGGGCATGGCGCGGCACGAACGACGAGGTGCTGCCCATTGGCCGCTGGCTCAACCTGAAGGTCGAAAATGGCGGCGTTCTGGCCGAGCCGGATTTTGACATGGAAGACCCGTTTGCCGCCAAAATCGGCAAAAAAGTGGAAAAGGGCTTTTTGCGCGGCGCGTCGATCGGCCTCAAGATATTGGAGGTCTCCGAAGACCCGAAATACCTCAAGCCCGGCCAACGCTGTGCCACCATCACCAAATCCGAACTGGTGGAAATCTCCATCGTGGACATCCCCTCCAACAAAAATGCCGTCGCCCTTTACGACGCGGACGGCGAAATGCTCAAACTCGGCGACGCGGGCGAAAACCTGCCCCTGCCCATTCTCAAACTCACTGAAAAAAGCCTCGAAATGAGCGAATTCAAGGAAACCGCCAAGCTCCTCGGTTTGGCCGACACGGCCTCGCTGGCCGACATCAACGCCGCCATCGCCACGAAGGACGCGGAGATCAAACGCCTCTCCGATGCCGAGAAGGCCCGCACAAAAACGGAACGCGACGCGCTCCTGACGGCTGCCCTCGCCGATGGCCGGTTGCAGTCCGACGCGCAGCGGGCCGATTGGGAAAAACTGTTCGACGGCAATTTCAACGCGGCCAAGTCCTCGCTCGAAGCCCTGCCGAAGGTCAAAAAACTGTCAGATGTGGTGACGAAGGAAACAGGCAAGACCGGCGACGGCCTCCACAACGGCAAGACGTTCCTTGAACTCTCGAAGGAGAACCCGAAGGAACTGGCCCGGCTCAAAGAGGCGCAGCCGGAGGTTTTTGCCAACCTGTACAAGGCGCAG